>CAKPFO010000005.1 GCA_934153805.1 uncultured Clostridia bacterium
TATGTCAATCATTTTTGAAAATGTCTTAAAAAATTTTATTTATTAGCACTAAATTTTTATAGTTTAGTGCTAATATTTTTATGAGACATCTTCTAACCTATGTTCTTGTTTTTTTACAAATTCTTCAAATGATTTTCCTTTCCATGGATGGATCATCCTAGGAATATAAATTTTTCTTTCTTTTATTTTTTCAATTTCATCAAAATTTTCTGATTTAGCTTGTATTTCTAATATTTTTTCTAATGCAAATACAGATTCATCTACCGTAGCAAATAATTGACCATTTAAAGACTTTATAACTGTACATTTGGTTCCTTTATTAAAATAAATAGGATTACCATTTTTATTTATAAATCTATAATATTCATTATTATATTTTATTGAATGACCACTATCAATAACCCTTTGGCACAATATAGCTAAAGTTAAATTTATTTTTTCCTCAGAGGGTTGCTTTTCGAAGGCAGATTTGTTATTATTAATACACAGAGCAAACTTGTTGTTGTATTGAATTATGAATTGTTTTAAGAACTCATTAGCTTTGTCTATGGTAGTGATTTGAGCTATTCTAAGTTCTTGTGGAAGTCTTTGTTGTAGAGTTTGAAATAGTCTTTCCACACGTGGTTTAAATTCTGGTACAGAACTTGTTTCGATATGTATGCCTAATTGTTTACAGGCATAGGCATACTGCGTGAAAGTATCTTCTTCAACTTTAGAGGATGCTTTCTTTTTGTATTCAAATACCGTTCTTTTATCTGTTTTAATTAGATATGGAATACCATATTTAGAAAGTATTTGATGAGTTATATTGTAGTAACCATTCAAAGTTTCTTGCTTATCAAAATATAAACCAACTACTTGGCCAGTAGCATCATCAATAGCTGCGTGCAGAGCTGTTTTTTCTTCACCAAACCATGGATGTATACAAGCATCCATTTGAAGTTCTTCACCAAAATATTGGCACCTAGGTTGTCTTGGGTGAGCATCTTCAGCAAGTACCAATTTAGTTTTTAGCTTTTCTTGTTCTTTCTTTTTAGCTGTTTTGATTTCATTTTCAAGTTTTTTTCTAAATTTTCTTTTAGTTGATTTATGAGTTCTAGGAGAGAATATAAATCTATCTCTTAAAATAACTCTAATTTCATCAACAGATAGATTTATGTTTTCTCTTCTTTCTAGTAATTCTTTAAATAAAGTATAAGTACAATCAAAATATTTATTTATGTATAATAATTCTATTTCTGTTTTTAATTCATCTGTAAGAGCATTCTTGGGCTTTCTACCACGATTTCCGTGAACGAAAAACTCTTTACCAAATTCTTTGTATCCAGCAATCATTCTATCAATTTGCCTGATGGATCTTTTTAATTTAACAGCTGCTCGTTGCTTGTTACCTTTTGTTTCTACTAATTTTTTTATTATTTTATATTTATATTCTTCATTCATTCTTAATTCTACCTTTCTCATAAGTACCTCCAATATTTTTATTAGATATACTTATATCATAAATTTTAAAATTAAGACATTTTCCTAAATGATTTATTAAGACATTATCATAAATGAATCATACATATTATAACACACTCTAAAAATTCATTGACAAATAATTTAATTAGTGTGTATAATATAAATAGCAAATGAGAACACAAATAATGTGTGTTACCCAATATAATTGAATTACACCACTAGTTCTGTGAAAGCGTATGTGGTGTAATTTTTATTGTTGCTTATTTGATAGTATTATGTATATAGCACTTAATAAGGCAACGTTTATAGTTATTGAAATCATAAATTCTATTATTAAGAACATTTAAGAATTTTGCAATATTTTTACTTTCAAGTGATTTTTTTGATTGAATATTTATTGTTTCTTGGTTTATTTTTTATCTTTTTTTCAAATAAAACAGGAGAAACTCTATAACAAGTTTCTCCTATTAATAGATTACAACTTACTTAATTGTTATTTTCCTTAACAAACTTTGCCATAAGCATATCTTCATATATTTCTGATTCAGATATTCCATTTTGGCATAACACATTTTCAAAAGCATATATTAGTTTTTTAATTAGTTCTTTTTTTACAATTTCTTTATCTTTAATTAAATACAAGATATTTTTTTCTACATCTAACTTTTCTGTTGTAAAAATTAGATTAATAGCACTATAGACTATTTCTATCTTAATATACTGTCTGAATTTCGAAATAATTTCTTCAGTAAGTAAAATAGCCTCTCCTGATTCTTTTAACTCTTCTGATTCTAGAAACAAGTATTGTTTATATTCTGCTATCTTGTTTCTAAGAAGTATTTCATTCTTTTTATACTCTTCTTCAAATGCTTTGAGTATCTTTGGATTATTGAAGATTTTTGCTATATCGCTTTCTTTAGGTGCATATCTTAGTTGTATCATTTTTCAACCTCCTTGATTTCTTGGAGATTTTACTCTCCAAGTGGCTTTGTTAATAAGTTACTTAGTGAGTAATTCTAATTATTTGCTTTTTATTGTACAACATTTTTTTCTATTTTGCAATATTTTCTCATTTAACTCTGAAAAGGTTTAAATTATTTTTTAATTTTAAATACACAAAAAAGCGAGAAAACGTTGCTATTTAAACATTTTCTCGTTCTTCTTTTGGAGGCGCCACCCGTTTTCTATTATCTCCTTTTTGTTGAGTTTCTAAATATTCATTACATTTATTATTTTTTTGTATGCAATTTGTATGCAGTTTTATTTGTTATTAAAACCATATGTAATACCTATCTTATATATTTTAATAAAAATATTCCTAAATATTTTCACAATAATTCTTTCTCTCCAATTGCACTTTTCTAAAATTTCATTAATTACTTCATTTTCTACTACATTTTTCATTACATATATTCCTCCATTTTTTATTTGAATATATATTCTTTTTTGCTAGCAACTTAATTCTACAATATTCGACATATTAAATGTCAGTCCGACTATGCAAATTTTTTTTATTTTTTTTGAAGCTTCTATAATCTATTTCTTTTTATATATAAAAAAATATGATAGATATATTTCTATCATATTTTACTTTTTTATCAATTCCTTTTTATTACCTTGAACATATCCTAATAATATATTTTGTATATTATCTAATTTTTCTGTCACTCTAGCTGTACTGCTAATATTAAGTTCATTTGCTATGTATTTTAACGTCTTATTATCATAAAATCTTAATTTATAGATTTTATAGTATTCACTATCTATATTATTTAAAGCCTCTTCGAAATCCTTAATTCGCTCTGAATTTTCATTTTCTTGTATATATTCTTCTATAAATTTGTACTTTGAGTCGTCTATGCTCCTCTTCCATAAGTACATTCCTACATTTTCTTTTTTATTTTTATTACATTCTTCATCTTTTTGTACATCAGCTTTACCAGATAGTATATATGCGCTAAAAGCACAACCTATTGTATAAAACAATATATTTATTTTAGATAATAAAAATATTGATATAAATACTAATGTAGACCACAATAAACATTTAAATACATTCTTATAATGCTTATCTTCTTTAACTAATTGTCTTACTATTTGAAACACTATCATTCCGTATAATATTTCTACAACTGACACTTTCATAAATATCCCTATTGAAAATACTATTATAGTCTCTACAATGTTAAATAGTATACTCGGTAACCAATATAAAATTAATTTTAATGTATTATTCATGTTCATTTCTACTCTCCATCTTCTGTATCACAAAACCATAAAAATGATTTGATTGGTGGCATATTAACACCTCCTAATTAAAAGAATATATAATACCTACTATCACAGAGTATATTGAAAACAAAGTGATAAATAGAGATATTAAACTTATATTTCTTAATGTAATACTCTTTATCGGCCTTTTTTCATTTTCTTTCGATTTGTCCCATAATACTTTATACTTTTTATACATAGTATTCATTTTTTTATAAAATATGAATGGCATAAACAATAATAACTTACTTATGAGCATCGCAAGATAATAATTTGAATATTGTCCTTTTGATATTGTATACGATAATGTATATGCAATAGTCATGTATAATATGCTCATAAATATCACAAAAAAATCAGTTATTTGTATTTTATCTTTATATAAAACTCTTAATAATGCATACATTAGTATTAAAAACACAGTGTAAAATATTACATTATAATTAGGTACAATAATACAAATAATATATAGTATAGTTGTACATATAAATAACAGCTTTCTCTTCTCTTTTAGTCCAAATACCACTATCACATATAAATAATAATATAAGCATTCAGGAATTATTGCACATATTATATCAATTAATATATTTTCCATATTCTCTCTCCTTTATCTTTTGTTATTACACTATATTCATATAGTTATATATTTAGAACTATAATTTATTTTTTTATTTTACTTGACATAAAAATCAAATTATATTATAATAAAAATGCAATAAGTTTTACTTATGCGTAAAGAAAGAGGAGATAGCCCAAGTCGCAAATAGAGTCTATCTCTTCTTTTCGTTTTATTAAAACAAGTCTGTTTTTATTGTATCATTATAATATTATTTTTTCAATATCTTTTTTACATTTTTTTAATTTGTCGAAACATGCAAACAACGGATAAAAAGGTAGAGTCCGAAGACTCTACTGTATGTTGAGTTTTTGAACGAATAAAGTTCTCATTAACTATAACGTAAAGTTTAGGTTCTGTCAAGAATTTGTCGAAATAAAAAAAGACTATTGCTAGTCTTTTTTATTTTTTATTATATTTTCTCTCTTTGGATTATATTTTCCATTTGATGCGTTATTGGCTTTTAATATAATTTTTAATAATTCTGTTAGATTATCGTTAAATAAATATTTTACTATAATTCTTACTAATACAAATATCTCTGCAATTCCTCCAGTTATAAAAATATTAAATGTAGTATCAGCATATTTTAAAACATTACACCCTTTTAATACAAAAAATATATTCAACGTTACTAACTGTATTATTAGTATTGCAATTAAAATAATTGCATATCTTCCTTTTAATTTGGTATCACTTTCTATTTTATCAGCAAATAAATTAGTAATTCTATCATTCATATTCCATTTTTTTGAAACTTCGTCTATAGGTTTTACATCTTCTTTTGCCTCACTTATTTCATTTTTGGAATTAAACATTCCCATTATAACTTCTTTTAATAATTCATCTTTTTTTTCATTTTTTGCAGGACTTTTATTATATTGACTCATAATAAACCTAAAATGTCTAATCTTACGGTCATAGCAGAAACCGAAACATCAAACAATTGAGACAGTTCCGTTATTGTATTATTTTCATTATATATCTTTTCTAAAAGGGTTTTATTCATAAGTAAAGCTCCTGCAAAATAGTCTACTTCTTTTTCTCTCTCTTTTTCTTCTTCATTTGGTATTCTAAACATTATATCAACATGAACATCATCATTTTCTAAAATATCTTTGTGTAAAAAGAAATGACCTATTTCATGAGCTATTGTAAATCTTTGATTTTCTCTTGTATCATTTTCATTAACTAAAATTTCAAATTCATTTGTACTTCTATTATATCTTATTGCTCCAGAAATCTTTTTATCCAAGTTTCCTTTGTATACTTTAATATCATTTGCTTTTGCAATTCCAATAACATCAACAGGAATTTTATACATATCATTTTTTAATAATATACTAGATGTTAATTCTTCTAAACTTTTATTTATTTTGTTCATATAAACTCCTCCCCATTAATATTATTTACTACTATATCATTTATTACACCAACATTATATATTAAAAAATTTAATAAATCAATACTTTTTGTTTTATTTGTATTTTAGCAATATCCGCCAAAAAATCGGCACCCCACAATCGATTTTAAGGCATTTTTATTTCTTGTTAGAGTAATTATATTCCTTGATTTTCTTGACTTTTGGAGATTTTTCACGTATAGTATCAATAAAGAATTATTAAAAAAAGGAGGCTTTTAGAAATGAAATATGATCCAGAAAAAAATGAACTTACACATTTGATAAAATATAAAGAAAAAGAATTCAATAAAGAAACATTAATAGATGAATTAAAAAATAGGTTTGATGTAAAATCAATTGAAGATGAAAATAATAATCTTATAATTACTTTAAATAATAAAAAAGAATATGTATTCAATTATGATGATTCTATTAATGAAAAAATTAAAATCTATGATGTTTATGAATTAGCTCGTGACTTACCATTAGCAGACACAAATGATAATTAGAGCAGTACAATTAAGTACTGCTCCTAGCTATATGGATTAATACCATTACAATCTTTTTGATATGCAATTAAATATTCAAGTATATCATTATAATTTTTAATTATTTTACCTGTATATGGATTTTGTTTTTCTAATAAATATTCTTCATTTATTTTTTCTTTTCCATCTATAATATTTTGTAATCTTATTGGATTATTTATAATGCTATTTAAACTTTCTTTATTTGAGTTATCACTTACTTTTTTAAAATTATTTTCTTGTTTTTCTTTATTATCTTTTTTTAATATAGATATAAAAAAGCTAATAATAACCATTAATATTGTTATTATTGTCATTATAAAATTTTCTCCACATAAAGCAATAGTAAAAGAACTTAATGGATTTTTATTAGCTATACTAGCTCCTATTGCTAATATACAAGCTAATAATATTGTTGTAGGATTATGACCACTTATAAATATATCAATAAAATCGCATATTATTATAGCTATTAATCCTATAATAATGCAAATTAAATTTTCTGTAAAAAAACCATAAACTCCTACAATCGAAAATACTAATTCAATAATTCCTAACATTTCTATACCTCCCATATAATATATATTATACAAGATGTATATTGAAAACTTTGTCGAAACTTGTCATATAATACAAAATATTGTTTTAATATTTATATGTTCCATCTTTATAAAAAGTAACTCCAAACAATTTAAGAACTTCTTTTTGTCTTTCCTCTTTATAATTACTCTTTATGTAGTTAACTACTAATTCTTTTTGATATTTATTTGATGGTTTACAATCTAGTGCATAAAGAATTAATTTTTGAGTATAAGATGCTCCTTGTATGCTATTTATATAATCAAATCTTTTAGCACTTCCACTTCCTATTATAGATTTTCCATTTTCTGAGCCATCATCTTTTTTATCTGCATTGAACTTTTCATTGTTTTCTGCTAATTTATATTTTAAATATTTATCAATGTTTAATCCGTCTTCTTTATCTTTAAAAAGGTCTTTTACAATAGAATATTTTTTATCTGTATCAGACAATATATAATTTTCATACAATGTTTGTTTTTCCTTATTACTATAATTTGAACTAGATAAAACTTCTAATTTTTCTTTATCTTTTTTTAAATCTTTTGTTTTAAATTTATAATCATAATAAGATTTTGCACTTACACTATTTAATGTTTCTCTTTTCTTTTTATATTCTTTTGAGTCAATTCCTAATACTTCGTATTTAGCTTTAGAATAAGAATCACTTACTATTTCATTAATTGTATTAGCTTTCTGTTCATTATTTAATTTCTTATACTCACTATCTTTCATTAGTGAACTTAGTGAGCTTTCTACATATTTTCCTGAAATAGTTTGAAATCTATTTCTTTCCTCTGCATTCATAACGATTTTTTTACCTTTATTGTCTATATAATAAGGTGCTGTTCTAGGAAATATAGTCTTATCTCCTACATCTTTATAAATATTATATATTTCTTGACCTACTTCACTTAATTTACCTTTATTTACATTGGATGGATTAAACATTACATTCCATAAACTATTATCTCCTCCATATTTTTGTATTTGATTTCCTAAAGTATCTACAGAAGCAGGTAATGTTTTACTTAATCCTGGTATTTTTGCTTTAAAAGAATTAACTGCACTTTCTATTGGTTTATCATATTCAAAAGTTGTCCTTTGAGTTCCGTCTATCATATCTGATATTTGTTTGCTAAATGTTGGAATAGCTCTTGCTGGTAAATTTAAAACTTGATTAATTATACCTGAAAAAAATCCATCATTATCATTTAATACTTCATTTATAGATTGCAAGAAAGACTGTTCTAATAAAACACTTCCAGCTGTATCCATATTCCCAACAATTCCTTCTAATAAAGCCTTATTTTTATCTTCGGAATTAACAATATTAGTCATTATAGATAGATGGGCTGATACAGGTTGAGCCCAATCATAAGTAAATGTTTTATCTCCTATTTTTATTGAATAACTACTTATTCCAAGAGAATTTTTCATAAAATTTTTGACGTCTTTATCTTTATCAGGTTCTCCTGTTGCAATTCCAGCTTTTGCTAAAGCATATGCTACTACATATAAAAAACTACCTGCTGTTGCTTTTCCTAAATTTTGTACAAATTTATGCTGTAATTGTGCGGCATATTGTCCTGTTTTTAATGAATTTTTCAATTTTACACCTGATACTAATGTATTTACTAAACCTGCTGGAGAATAATCTACTATAGCTTTAGTTAAATTAGCTGGAGTCTTTGCAAAAGGTATTAGTATATCCCCAAGTCCATAGCTTAATCCTTTCTTTTTCCCAACTTTTCCATTCAAAGCATTTCTTATACTTAAAACTGTTTGAGTATAAGCATTATTATCTTGCCAAGTTCTTTGAAGAGCTTCTGTAGTTGCTATATCTATCATTTCTTGTGTAGGTGTTGTAGCATTATTTAGAGCTAATTGATTATTAATAGAATTAGTAAAAGTAGCTTCGTAAAAACCTCTATCTCCCACATCTAATGCAAAAGACAATAAACTATCTACTCTATTTAAATTCTTACCTATTAAATTTTTATCACTAAAACTTTTACCCTCTCCTATTTCAAATCTATTACCTTCAATGTTTCTTGTATTTACTCCGTTCTTAAAATCACTATATGACTCATATATACCTTTTCCGAAACCTTTAGAATAACTCTTTATGTTAAAGTTTCCAGTTGTCCTTACTCCTGTTTTTTTAGATATTAATTTATCTATTCCAGTAGAAACACTATCACTAAACATATTTACTGGCATAATAACTGCATTACCTAAAACATTTCTTACTTGTGTCTTTGGATTAAATAACATAGAAATTCTCATCCAAGTTTTAACCTTTTGCCCAACATTAGAAGGAAGTTTATCTGTTATTAATTTCTGTATTTTTGCAAGTTCTAATTTTTTATTATATCCATCTTCCATAGTTGAAACTTTTTGCATAGTCTCTTTTATAAATTCTGTATCTTGTGGAGTTAAATTAAAATCTTTTGCATTTTTATCAATCCAAGCTTTAGACTTACCATCTACTAACTTATTGTATGCCTCTGTTAATTCACTTTGAGCATAATAAAACATACCTTCAGGAGTTAATCTTGAAAGTATATTATAAGCCTGTACTGTTTGACCTGCAGTTGTTCCTATATCTCTCATTTTCTTTGCTACTTCTACAGCACTTTGATAATCTCCTGTATCTTGATATTGTTTTAAAAGTATCCAACCTTTTGCAACATCTTCAGCATTTGCTGATTTACTTTCTTTACAATACCATTTGTTTACTTCTTGTTGTCCATTTTCTTGTAAACTCTTATATGCTTTTTCTAATGTTTGCTCATTAGTTATTCCTTTATAGTATCTAATATTTTCTTCTTTTCCCATTTGTTGTCTTAAGTCTTCATTTAAAAATTTTGCATCTGTAACTATATTAGATAAGAAACTACTCTCTCTATTTCCTTTTACATACTTTTTTATTTTTAGTTTTGGAGTTGTACTCGCATCTTCCATAGTTAGATTTGATATTTCTGTTGGATTTAATGTTTTATCTTTTTGTTTTGTATACTCTCCAGTAGCTAAAGTATTATTTGTTTGTTGAGCTGTAGGCAATGAATTATTTTCTATTTTCGATGCAACGCTTTGTGTATTATTTTCCCCATTTTGCATAGAATAGTTAGTAGGTTTGACATTTTCATTTGAAAGTGTTATACTATTAGCAGTAGCATTACTATTAGTATTGTTACTACCAATATTAGATTCATTTGAATCCAAAAAGTTACTGACTCTTGGCAATTGTAGCCTTGCCTCAGTAACTTTTTTTATTACACCTCTATCAATATCATACAATAAATTTCCATTTTTTATATTGTCTTGCATAAATTTATCATAATTATTTCTTCCATATGCACTTGTCATGACATTAGTATTAATAATAATGTCGTTTACCCTTCCTAAACCATCTATTTTTATGCTTGCAATTATTGGTCTATCTTGTTTGTCTGCTAAATATGTAGTTAAAACAATACTATCATCCTTAGTATTAGACTTTACAACATCTAATGGATTATTTATTGCTTCTGGTAATTGTTTGACTATATCTTCCCCTAAATTGTGATAATTTGCACCTACATATTTACCACTTTCATTCATAATCGTATCTAAATGTTTTTGTGTCATTGTAATTGGTAAATCTGGTAGTCCTATATCTTTTAATACTTGTGGAGTTTTTCCTAATACTAGCATATCTTTTTTAGGAAATGTTCCATTTTTAACTGCATCTATTTGTTTTGAAAAATTGTTGCTATCCTTTTTTATTTGCATTGACAATTGATTTTGAGCCGTTTTATTTTCTTGCTGAATAATCTGCTGTGTTTGTATATTATTAGTGCTATTTTCTTGTTTATTTGCATTATCTATTATGTCTTGTGCTTCTTGTAATCTTAATTGAGCTTCGTCTTCTTTTATATCTGTTTTTTCTTGCATAAATACATTATTTGTAACTAACTCATTCATTTGTGCATATTTAGATTTTAATTCGCTAGTTAGTTCTGTATTACTTGGATTTTTCTTTAATTCTTTTTTGATGTCTTCTATGTCTTCGTTCAGTAATTCTGCTTGCGCTTTTACATCAGTTCTTAATCCTGCTTCATTTATTGCTTGAGCTAAATTAAGTTTGTCATTATTTACTATTTGTCCGACTTCATATGCAGAACTTCCCATGCCCATTAGTGAAGCAGAAAGAAAAGCTATTCCAAATTGCTCTCCTACTTCTTCCCAGTTCCATTTTTCACTAAATGTAGCACCTCTTCCATTGCTTACTTTGTCTATTGCTTTGTCAAACATTTTGTTTAAAGTATATGACGCAATTTCCTCTGAACCTTCAGCTAAACCTTGTACTCCTGTTCTTACAAGTAATTTTCCAAATCCTGATGAAATTCTGCTAGAGACTGCATTTGACAAACTTCTATCCCATGAACCAACTGGACCAAATAGACCACTTGCTCTTTCTACTGCTGTTTCTATTGCACCTTGTCCTAACCCTCTTATCCAAGCTTGCGTATTGGTTACTCCTTCTTTACTATAAGATTCATTTAATCCTCCTGCAGAAGCAGTTGAAAACATTAGCCCTGTTCCTATTTTAGATGTTAACGGATTCATCTCAAAGGCCATTAACCCTGTAGAATATCCCATACTAGCTAATGTTTCTTCACTTTTATCTCCTAAAACAGAATTAGGTCTTAAGTCTTTTTGAATATTATCAAACAATTCCTTATTTCTATCTTCCATTGCCGTTTGTCTTATTCTATTAGCCCAATCTTTATTTCCAGCCCAGTCAACTATTTGTGCAGCAACATGAGTTCCAATATCAGATGCACCTTCTCCTATTCTTCCAATACCTTCAACAAAACTTGCTCCAGCATTAGCCAAAGTCGAACCTACTGTTTTTGAAACATCTCCAAATTGATATCCATCATCAAAAGCATTTGACGACTTAACAAAACCGCTAGTATCTTTTATTGTTTGTTTTGATACTCCTATATTGCTTATAGTATTTTTATTTTGGTCTGTTTCTAAGTTATTCTGTCTGTAACCATATCTATTACTTGCTGTTGGTAAGCTTACTGTTTGAGGATTTTCTTTTGAAAAATTTGAATTTATATTATTTATTTGTTCTTTTATTTTAGATTTTCTTTTCTGTTCTTGTTCTTTTTGAATTTCCTCATTTTTCTTGTAATAATAGACATCCTCATATAATTCATCTTTCTCTAATTTATTTAATTTTGAATAATCAAATCCCATTTTATCTCCTCTAATCTAAATCTAAATATTTTCTTAAGTCTACTCCTAGATTATTACCCCAATTTAATATTTGTTCATTTGTTGCGTCTGGAGTTATTTGTAAGGTAGCATATCGACCTGCTGGTGTTTTTACAGCTATTACATCATTAGCTAATTTTGTAACTGTATAACCACTATTGTCTGTAAAGTCCCCTGTACCTGTTGTCGTTTTCTTTGAAGATGATGAACTACCCGAGCTACTAGCTTTTTTTTTAGCAAGTGCAAATTCTTGTCTCCATTGGTCATCTTCTACTGCATCTCTTTCCTTCTGATAATTAAAGTTTCTATCGCTTATTAATTTGTTGTAATCGTAATTTGCAAAATTCATATAATTGTTTAGTGCATCTTGATATTTTTGATAAGCTAATTCATTTCCGTATTTTTGTAATTCCAATTTAGCATTTTCTACATCAGCTAGCAATTCACTTTCTTTTATTGAATATTGTAAATTAGACTCATTTAATTGCTTATTTATATCATTTATTGAATTATCTCTATTTGTTTGCAATGTAGCGAGATTGTTTCCATATGCATTTTCTACATTAGCATATGCACTCCCTACTAATCCACTTGTGTTTAAACCTGCTTGTGATAACTGTTGTTCTACACTTTTCTTTCCTAACATAGAATTTATATAAGCTTGTCTTGCATTATCATTATATGTTTGCATTACATTATCCTTTTGTGAATTGATTTGATTAGCTGACAATTCTTTTTTTTGTTGAAGAGCTTGTTTTTGTTGTTCTGCTATTTTTTCATACTGAGCAAGTAATGCTTGGGTATCATTTCCAGTATTTGCAGTTGCATTTTTAGCATATTCTTCTGCTAATTGTTGAGTTGTTTGAGTAGGTGTAGTATTAGTCTGTTGTACTGGAGCTGTTGTCTGTGTTGCTTGAGCAGTTTGACCTGGTAAATTTAAACTTTTTCCTGCATAAATTCTATTAGCATTTGTTATATATGGGTTCAACCCCATTAATGTATTTACATCTGTATTATATCTTTTAGCAATACCACTTAATGTATCTCCACTTTGTATTGTGTATGTTGACATATTTTCCCTCCTATAAAAAATTAAAGGCAGATTTTACTCTGCCCTTTTATTATCTTAATTTTCTATTTACTATACTTTGAATAGCATTATAATCATATCCTGCTACAGCTAATTTTTCTTTTCTTGATGGATTGTTCCCCCATTTCCCTGCGATTACTTCGTCTGCTATTTCTTCGTTTGATTTTTTATTTGAAGTTTCTTTCTTACCTAGTAAAATTTCATTTACTTTAGCTTGCACTTCATTATATAGAGAACCTAAAGCTTGTTTTCTTGCTTCTCCTACGCCATATTTTCCTGCTATAACTTCATTCGCTAAATCTACTATTGATTTTGTTGTTTGAGGTTCTTTATCTTCAATATTTTCAACTGCGTTAACGATTTCACTTAACGGGAAATTCGTTCCAGGACAACTTGTAGCTAAAATTTCTCTATGACCTCTTATCCATTTTATATTATGTCTTGATTTAATGTCTTTTATTAAATCAATTATAGCTTGTTTTTGTACCTCTGACATTGATTCTTCATTAAAGTTACCTTCTGCACAAATTCCTATACTTGTACTATTTACACTAGGACAATGAGCTCCTGCCATATTCTCTGGTCTTCCTCTATATACAGAACCATCTTTTCTTACATAGTAGTGATATCCTATGCCTGCCCAGCCTTTATTTTTATGATAATTGTGTATCGTTTCAACACTTTGTAGTACAGTTACTCCACTATTATGAAGAACAATTCCTTCAACTTCTTGCATTTTATTATAATTACTATTAAATTGTAAATTTGTTTCTATTATATTCATTTATTTATCCTCCTTATTATAGTTATAATTTGAAATACCTAAACAAGTACCTAAAAATGCGTTAAATGCTGTCGCGATTGTTAGCACAATTTTTGTATAAGGTATATTGCATGTATTTCCTATTACTCCGTAAAAAGTTATTAATGCTGGTAAAAATATTAATGTTATCCATTTTAATATATCATACATTTTATTTGACATATCTATCACTTCCTTTCCTTTAAAATAATTAAATCTTCATGTATCTCTTGAAAACCTTTAATTGCTCTTTCATCATGCTGTTTAAATTCACTATTTGTATTATCCATGCTCGTTTTTAACAGATTTAAACTTTCTGCTATATTTCTGTTAGATGCTGATAGCTCACTTAACAATTTATTGTTAGCTTCCTTTTCTTCTTTTCTCTCTTGTCTTGCTTGCTCTTCTTTCTCTTTTCTATCTTTTCTGTCATAAAAAAGAAACACAATAAAAAGAACTGCCATTACAACAGTTCCTCCATTATTTAGCAATATATCTATAACATTATTTGTTTCTTCCATTAAATATCCTCCGCCTCTTTATATGTTTCTGTAATCTTTAAATATTCATACGCACTTTCTATTGTCATATTTTCATCATAAGGTATATTAATATAATCTGTATCTATGAATACGTTTATTCCATTATTTAAAAGCTCTTGTTCTTCTTCTGTAAGTTCTTCATTATTAGCAGATTTTTTTTGTACTAATTGATATTGTTGTTCTTTATTTCTTTGAGCTTCATTAGTATAAGAACTTACTTCTATTGTATTAACTATATTAGTTATTTTATTTAAACTTGTTATTCTATGATAATTTAGAACAACTCCATTTTCTAATTCTATTTGTTTTTGTAATGCCATAATAATCCCCTTTCTATCTGTAACCTAGAACTTTATATACTTTGAATGTTGTTGAATGATTAGCATTTAGATAATATACTCCTGTATATCCTCTAGTTATTGATTTTCCTGAAAGTTTTAATTGAAGAAAATTAATATATAAAGTATCAGAACACTGCGATATTGTCGCCCAACATTCGCTGTCAGAAGCTCTGGTTTTAATTGTTCCAAGGTCAGTATATATTTCTAAATAATCAAAATTGTTTTTACTTTTAGTTAAAGTAATTGTTCCTGTTGCACCAGACGAATTATCGTATAAAGTTTCATATGTAGGAATTTGCCCCCAATCAGACCAATTGTTTGTGTTGTCTCTTAAACTTCTATAAAAAATTTTCCCTCTTTGAGAAGTTCCCGTCCAACCTAAACATAGTTGAGACCCACCATTCCCATTTACATTTAAAATATTTCCAAATTGTGAAGGATAGCCATTATTATAAGCTGTTTGCATTGTAATTCCGCTGTCCAGCATTATTTCTTCCAGTCTCAGCAGTAATGTTTCCTCTATTTGCTGTACGGCTTGCTATATCTGCTGTTCCTTCTAAGCCTCCTATAAATTTATTAGATTTTAACCTTCCATTAACATTAATGGTGTTCTTTCCTATGTCTATAATAGGAAGTCCTTGAGTTACTATCTTTATATTGCTTTCAGTCATTAGCTTGTCTGCTACTACAAATTCAAACTCATATTCTTGTTGAAAATCAAAGTCTGTTCCTAATGTTGCGGTATATGTAAAACTATTTTGATTTATAGTTGTAGTTACTGTATTGTAATTGTTCCATGTTCCGCCAGCTAGTCTATATCGCCATTTTAATGTCAATGTATTAGTTTCTTTCCCAAAGGAATTATTAAAATAGTTTCCCTTTACTGTTGCATTTATTGTATTTGATGTCGTTGAAGTTCTAGCAAGTGTTATTTCTGTAAATGCTAATTTTATATATTCTATAAGTGTTTTATTTATAATTATATTAGTCGATAAGTTTCTACTATCTATCGTGGAAATAGTAAAATTTCCACTTTCTATTGAATTTAATGTAGCTGTTGCAGATGTACTTGATTTTCCATCTCCACATACTACCTTTTGGCTTTTAATTGTTGCATTATTTTTAGCAGTAGCTGTAATCACTACTTTTGCATTAGAAAAATACTTAACTAATTTGTTTTTGTCTCCAGTTAATGCAATTGTTGTCGCATTTGTATCTTCTACTGTTGCAGATACTGTCGGATTACTGTTGATTACAAATGCATTAAATGTACATGTCTTTGTTCCAATTAAAGTATCTCCGTTATAAGTTTCGCAACTGATTGTTCCTTGACCAATTGTTGTATTTGGAATTTGAGAATAAAAAGAAGTTGGAATTGACCAACCTATACTTGTATCGCTTGTTTTATTCGTTATTGTTCCATTTAAACTACCAAAAGAGTACTTTAAAGTATGTGTAAAACTTGAACTTGCTCTATTAATATTAATTGTTGTTGAACTTCCTATATTTCCATCTGCGCAGGTTACACTAGATGCACGAGGTATTGTTGTTAATGTCATTGTTCCATTTGCACTACCACTATAAGGTCCCCATCCATTACCTTGTGCTAAATCTGGTGAGTTTGCACTTACACTTACATTTTTGCTTCCATCCGCGTTATGCGTAACTGTTTTACTTGCTGAACCCAAAGTAACAGTATTATATCCACCTAATTTATAAGCTCCTGTAGTTATAGTATATTCTGTACCATCTATAGTTATCGTATGTGTGGCACTAACACTTCTTGATGCCAACGTTCCACTATAATTTGTATATATCTTTAATGTTGCTGTAACTACAGAAGTGTTATTCGCTACGTCAACATTACTTTCAGTTACATCTATATAATATTTATAGTACGATGCTTTATTACTTACACTTCCTACAAATTCTGCCATTTTATCCTCCTATCCAGTGAATATGAGTTCTTTTTTCACTGCCAGTTGCTCCTTTTATTATTTTTAGAAATCCTAACTCTACCTCTCCTGTTGCTTTAAAGTTTTCTGTTTCTACTCCATCTTTATCGTATTTAGCTATTTGTTTTCCATATGCATACATATATGTACCTGTGTTATTCATTGTAGTAGAAAACTCACTATCAGATTTACCAACAGTAACACCATTATCATTTATATCTACCGTTGTATTCTTTACTGTTTTTACTCCATTGTTATTAATTTCATCTATTTGTACCTGTAACCCTTTAGCTGTTGTAGTTACTGTAGTTTGTTGTTGCTTTATTAGTTCTAGGTCATCTTTAATTGTCTGGTTTTCTGCTTCTACTTGTTCAGCAGTCAAATAATTGTTGTTTAATCTTGTTGTAGTTTCAGTTACTTGAGCAGTAATTTGACCTAGATTAGTTGAAATATCAACTGTTCTCTCTGTTACTTCATTTATACTATTGTCTATTTCTTCTTTTACTCCGTCTACATATTCGATAGTGCTATAAGATACTTTTTTCTTCCAATCACTCTCTTCATAGCCTTTTCTTCCTACTGTAGTAACTAATATTTCGCCTTTTTTACCTTCTGGGTGGTCGTCATCAGATTGTAAAATCCACATATCACCAGCATTATAGTTCTCAGGTTTTGTTAAGTAAGTTTTATTTTTGCTTTCTGCTTCTTGTTTTGCTCCACTTTCAGTTGTCCAATCACTATCTGTATATGTTCCTATTTGCCTGCTAGAGATACATGTATATATGATATTTCCATCTATCCATGTGTCTCCAGCGTTGTATGGTGGTTGTGGCTTACTTGAATAATGTTTGCTTATATTTTCAGGAATTTTTATATTAGATTGTGCTTCTTCTAGTTTTTTATTTAAATATCCAAGATTCACTAAATCTTCATCATATTTTGGTTCTGACATATTAATCTCCTTTATAATAGCTTCCTTTTGTGTATACAATACTCACTGAATTAAAGTTCATATTAGAAGCTTCATCATTTTCTATGTACAAAGAAAAGAAAGAAAGCTTTTTTGCTTTCTTTCTTGATATTGTTGTCTTTGGATATATAGAATTAATATATTCTTTGGCTAGTACTTGCTTATTTCCACCTTTTAATCTATAGCCTACTATCAATTTTGAATTTGTTGGATTGCTAGTTATTGCCACCCTCTTTATGTTCTTTTTATATACAGGGCTATTTAAATCTAACACTACAGAGTTCCATTCCGCTTTTACTATCGTTGTATTGTCCATAAAACGATTTACATCATCATCTTCTCTAAATGTGCAAATATTCCCATACTTATCGCCAAAATATAATCTATTATTCCATACAAACCATATTTTTACTGGCAAATTAGTCCAAAAAAACCATTCATATTGATAATTGCTATATTTAGAATTGTTAGAATTACTTTTAAACCTGCTATCTGCTACATAAACATGGTCATTTATTGCTAAATAGTATTTACCGTCATTGCATATTCCTACTGCATCTTTTAAATTAGTTTCTTGTTTTAATTTATTATCAATATAATAGCTTCTATGATATACATATCTTTCGTCTGTTAATGTTGCTGTATTTAATGCAAATACTCCATTATTTGTTAAAATTAAAGGTTCATTTATTAACATATCATGTGCATATTGTGAAATATTTCCTTCTCCTTTTGAGCTTCCTTCTATTGGAAATGCTTCTTTTCCATTAAAAGTTGCATAACCTATATAAAAAATAGTACTATCTGTATCAGAGACATCTTTTAGAACTGCTAGTTTTCCATCATTTAATCTTATCATTCCTGTTATTGGTATAGTTTCTAATCCAGCCTTTATTACATTCTCTACTGGTATATAAGTTATATCATCTATATACGAAAAATTTACGATATTAGGATAATCTACATTACCTGTTAAAAATGCTCTATTGTTATTTCCTGCATATCCATAAGCATACATCATTGTACATTTATTTATTTGTGATTTATTTTCATCATTATTCTTTTTAAATTTAATTCTTACATTATCTCTTCCATCTACTGGTGATTTACCTATTGCAATCAAAAACTTAACTTGTCCTTTTTCTAAATCAACCGTGTAATCGTCATTCTTTGTTTTTGTTACCCATTCTGCATTTTCATTTAAAGTCTCTACTAATTCTACTTCATTTATATTATTTTCGTCTAATTGATATATTTTATCTGTTTCCGTACTTGTAAACAAATTGTATCTACTTGCTTGTAATAAGTTTACACTTTCATACGGCTGGCTTGCTAATCCTGATGGGCTTCTTGCTATCTGTGTTGTAGGAATATATCCTATAGTATCTAGATAATGAACTCTATTTTCATTTTCTAATAAATCATATACTATTGCTCTCTTTCCATCTAATATTAACAATTTCGAATTGATAACTAATCCTTTTGATTTATTATCTGCAAGCCCTGTAAGAACTTCTTCATAACTACTAAAATCTGTTTTCATTTCATATAGCTTAGTTCCACAATGTACAATAAAACACTCTCCATTTATAGTATCTACGTTCCATATGCC
This sequence comes from uncultured Clostridia bacterium, assembly GCA_934153805.1. Taxonomy (GTDB): domain Bacteria; phylum Bacillota; class Clostridia; order TANB77; family CAG-508; genus UMGS1663. Next base: position 19,449 of record CAKPFO010000005.1, read on the forward strand.
ATTAATATTTGCCTTTTGTCCTAAATAAGCTAATACTTTATATCCATTTCTTTTTTCTATAGTTCCATTATTGTTTATAAAATTATAACCTTTCGGACTTCTTCTTCTATCTATGTCTGTTATAGATGAAGAAAAATCTACTCCTAAAAATCCACTCAAAATTATTTCATAAGTTGTTGGAGATGAAGGAACATTAAAACTTGCCATAATTAAAATACCTCTTCTATACTTTCTTGATTTTCTATATTAAAATATAGGTCTTGCAATCCTATTTCAAATTCATTTCTGTATGCTGTAGCTTGTGATATATCATCGTCTTTATATAATTGACTTGCTATATAAAGTGGAATTAATACACATGCATCTGCTGGTAATGTCAATTCATATGTATCTTCTGTAGAATTGTCTATTTTATCAATTGTAGTTTTTTCGTATTGTCTTTTTTCTTCATTATATTTAAACATGTTCATTACATAAGGTTTTATTCTTTGTATTGCTTCATTTGCTACTGCTGGCATTGCATTTAAATACCATTTACAATCATCATCTTTTCTTAATTCTTCTAAATCATCTACAGTTGTAGGTTCATCTTTTGCAAACATCTTTTGTAGTGATATTATTTGTATTTCTCCCCAAGTCATTTAAAATCTCCTTTCACTTTTGCTAGATTCGAACTAACTTATTCCTTTAAAGTGATATATTGAGCTAGTTTTTTATACTAGCCCTGCATTTTTTAGCTGTTCGTAAACAGGAATTGAAACTTCTGTTTCTTCTCCTCTTATTACTTTTGCATATTTATCATTAATTCCAACAATTACTTCTTTATCTTTTGGATTTAATGAATCAATTGGTATTCTTACTTTTACTTTCTTTTCTTCTATTTTTTTAGTTTCAGCTTTTGCTTCCACTTTCTTTTCTTCTACTTTATTAGTTGCCATTTAAAACAACTCCTTTCTAAAAATATATTAAAAGAGGGGCAATTAAGCCCCTTAAACTAGGCTTTTACACCTGTTTCAACTCTTACTAATGCCATTGGTTGAGTAATAACTGCTGTGAAACAGTTTTTCCAGCCTGCACTAGCTCTTTGATTTAATGGGTCATCTGTACCAGCACTTCCGTTTGGTTTTACAATGATTTCTGGTTTACCAGCTCCACCTTCTAGGTCAATACAATCATAAGAGTCTTTTCCATAAGCATAAGCTATATGTACATCTATTTTTGTTCCTGCTGTTTCAGAACTATCAACAGTTGCAAGATTAGTTGTTTCAAAGAATTTCATTCCATGCATTTTTCCTAATTCGCCTTTTACCATTTGTTCTGGTTTAGCATATTTTGAAACATCAACCCATGCACTATCGCTCATTAAATCATAAGCTATATCTGGGTCTATTTGCATATGATAAAAACCGTCTGCAAATCTTTTAGCATTTGCATTTTTTAGTTTTCTTACAATTTTCTTAATGTCATCTGCAGTTAAGTTTTTTACTGTAGCAGATTCTAGCCCAGCTCTTGTTGTTGCTCCACCAGCAAAATATACGTTAGTTCCTTTAGATAATGCAGTTTGGATTCTATTATCTACAACAACTCCTGCTTCTTCTCCTAATAGTTCAGAAGCTTCTGTTAATACTGGGTCTATTCCAGTCATTTGTATTAAATCAGAAATTACTATGTAATCTCCTTCTTGTGCAACTGTTGCTGTTACAGTTGTAATACTTAAATCATTTCCATCAGGTGTTTTACCTTCTGTTAATGATGCAGATGGTGCAGTTAATGAATTAAATTTTCTAAAATTCATTGTTCTTCCTGCATTTTTAGGTAATTTTTTCTTTCTTGCATCTTTATAGAAATTTAATTGTGGTAATAATCTTTCTAATAGAGTTCTTTCATAAAAAGTTTTATCCTCTGCTGATAATTGGTTTTGTCCTGAGACATTTGTTATAACTTGTGTTTTTGTAGCCATTTTACATTCCTCCTTTATTTTTTTATAGCGATAAAAAAATAGCTACTTCTTTAAGTAACTATTTAAGTTCGCCATCTTTGGCTTTCTTTACATATTTTTCAAATTGTTCACTTGACATACTATTCCAGTCTATTTCTTGAGGTTCTGTTTCCTCGATAGCTCCTGGTGTAGTCGTGTTATTTGCTACAATTTGTTTAGCAGTTTCGACTGATTTCTTCTCATACTTGCTTATCAATTTTTGATAATCTTCGTAAATTTGTGCAAGTGGAACCTTTCCTATTTTCCCATTTGCAAACAAATTAAAATCTTCGTCTTTGCTAAGTTCTTGTAACTTTTCTGCAGAATATCTATCTACAAAATCTCTAGTATCATCTTGATACCATTTGTCTTGTTTTGATTTTTCTTCTGCCTTTACTTTCTCTTCGGCTTCTTTTCTAGCCCTATCTTTTTGTAATTCTCTGTAATCATTTACAGGGTCTTTACCTTGTCTATCTAACTCAAACATGTCAAGGTATTCTTGTACATCATAATCATCTTCAATACTCTTTCCTGTATAAGGATTTTGTTTTCCAATGTAACTTTGTACTTTTCCTTGTTCTAGTCCTTGCTTATACGCTTCTTCTCTAACTTTCTCAATTTGCTTTTGAGCTTCTTCTTGAGCTTTTCTTCGAATATTTGCATATTTTGCATTTTCTTCGTTAGATTGTTTTTCTGTCTGTTGTTCCTCTTGTTTTTCTTCCACTTCTTCTACCTTTTCATCTTGTTCCTGTTCTTCATGTTCTGTAGTTTCTGTTTCAGTAACAGTACTTTCAACTGTTTCTTCTTGTTCAGCGACTTCAAGATTGTTTGCGCTTTCGTTTACTTCTTCTTCCATAAGTTTTCCTTTCTGTTTTGAGATTTTTGCGCTATTCACTGCGAATTTTTATATAAAAAAATAACTCTATAAAGAGCTACTGTTTATATCGTTGTTTGTTTACCTATATTTTGTGCTGTAGGAGCTGGTGTTTCAGCTTGTCCAATTATTTGCATTACATATTGCAATATTTGTGGATTTTGAGCTATCTTTTCGCTTATTTGGGGTGGTAATAGTTTCTTCTTCCTTATTTCTTTAAGCTTTGCTTTAAATGGCATTGCAGTTTCAGGATATAAATCTATATAGTCATCAAAAGTTATATCTCCTCTTTGTAATGCTTGTTCTAATAAGTTAATACTTAAGCTTTCTGAATAAGCGCTTCCAGATCCTACATCTATTGTTGTTTCAAAGTCCATGTCTTGATACATTCTTCCATTAAAATTATTTAATTCTTGACCATTTTCATTTTCTACGATGTACTCTGTATCAAATGTATAATATGCTTTAAAAAATTGCTCCCACACTTTTGCAATTTTTTCATGGACTCTCCAAAATCTTTTTTGTATATCTTCTATAGGAACCTTTGCTTGTGTTTGCAATGCAACTATTGCACTACCACTCATATTTTTTCCTAATACTTCTCCATTGGCTACTTCTGTAGCCCCTGTTACTGTTCTAGTAACTTCTAGCAATTTATCTGCCATCGTAAGTGGTGTTGTACTAAAGGCTGGAGGATTTAAATATCTAATTCCATCGAAGTTAGGACTATAATCTGTTATTATTTCTCCAGGTGTATTTGTTATTGTTTTTCCTTGTAAAGCTCTTGGTCTCATCAATACTTTAGGGAATCCCATGTTTTGGCTGGCCATTTGCATCATTGCATAATCAAAATTAATTGCTTTTTGAGTAGGAATTAATTGTTCTACTTCTCCTATTCCAAATATACTCTTTTCTCTTTCTTCATGAGAACCAACAACTATAGGATATAATGTCATTTTATACTTTGTATGTTCTGCCTTATCTATATCTACTGCTTCTATATCTTCATTAGTCTTATTAGTATCTTCATTTATTTCAAGTTTTACTTTTTCTGCATCAGGAGTAAGAGGAGTTTCTTCTTGTACTATCATATCTTTTGTACTCTTTATATAATATACTTCTCCATTTTTTCTAAAGTATCTTGTTAATACTGTTGCATATTCTTCTCCGTCTTGCTCTTCTTCCTCATAATTTTTTTGTCCTTCTTCATCTGATGTAATTAATTCTATTTCTGTTTTTGATATTCCATTTTTCTCTGCAATTTTCTTTAATGTTTGTACATTTTCTCTGCTTTGTATTATTATCCATTTTTGTTTTTGTTCATCCTTTTGTTTAGGATTAGCAAAAACTATGTTTAAGCAATCTATAATTTGTCCATTTAAGCCACCATCGAATTTTGCCATCCCAGTTTTACTTTCTTTGTCCCAAAAATAATGAAATATGTATGTTCCTTTTTTTAAACCGTCTAGTATTGCTCTATCATCTAAATCCTCTTGTTTTATTTCTTTTCTTATATGTGTAGCAAAATTAGTAAAAGAACTAGCTCCTTGAGTAGCAATTTGTGAAGTTTGCTCGTTATATATAAGTGGTTTATATACTGCAGATATTTTACTTGATAAAATGTTTGCTTTCTTTCCATTTACAATGAACTTAATTATATTTATAACTGGTCTTGGCATATTCTTTGTTTTTTCTGTTGCTTGTGGCCACTGTCTACCTTCAAAAAAATCTACACATGTCTCACAAGTTTCTTTTAACCCTAATTTTCTTTGATAACTTAAACCTTTTTGCCAGTCATCCCATATCTTCCTAGCTAAATCTTCTCTAGTCATTTATTTAATCTCCTTTCACTACTTCTTGTCCTGATATATACTCTTGGTATATGTCTTCTTGATTCTTCAATTTTCTTTCTTGTTTTGGTCCATTTAACCACTCATCAAATATCTCAAGTTCTTTCTTCTCGTCTTCTTGACTTTCTTTTTCATTTCTTTTGTTTTGAACTATTTCTAATATATTAGGAACTACAAAAGGTGCTGTTCCTAATATATAACCTACTATTACTGCTAATAAAATCATCTTAACCTCCTACCACCATATGTCTTCATCCATATCTTCCGTTTGAAGCTCAAATGGTAATTCTTGTTTTTTAGCCATAAAAATAGGTTCTTGTGTCCAATAAACACAAAAACCTCTAATTGCATCCACAGAATGAGTTAATTCGTGTGGTTCATTTGCTACATCTCCTATTTTCTTTTCATCGTGTTGTATTTGTGGTAAACATCTAATTAAATTTTTACATGTACTAAATATCTTTAATCTTGATGTATCACAACCTTGCTCGTCCTTATATACTTTTAGCCACTCTTTCATTTGTAGCCAACCTTGTATTCTATCATTATTTGTTTTATATAAGTCTATGCCACCTTCCGCAAATATATCTGCTGTACTCTTACCTGTTTCTTTGTGTCTGTTCCATAAATCTGGTGGTGCTAAATATATATATATACTTTCATTTGTCATTTCTTTTATCTTATCTCTTGCTTGAGATACTAATAAGTTACTTTGATAAACTTCTCTAAATATATAAGCATTATTGTTATAATCTACAGCTATCCAATAACCTGCCAACATATCTAATCCATAATCCATTACAAAATATATATACCAGTCCTTTGGTATTTCAAAAGGTTCTATTACATGTACATCTCTCTTAAATTCTGTAAAGAATTGCCCTTCAAATATATCCCAATCTCCATAAAGCATTGCTTTTTTTCTGTCTTCTGGCAAACTTTCTAATGCTTTTACATAGTCTGGGTCGTTTTTCATTATGTATTCATTCTCATACACTAATGCTGGTATAAACTCATAATCTTCTGGATTTTCATTTTCTGTATAATCTTTATCAATAAATAATCTTTTTACCCATACATGTCCAACTCCTCCAGGATTGCAAGTCAAATACATCCTAGGTTTTATTTCTTTCTTACATTGCCCTGACAATCTGTTACTTTCCTTTAAACAGTTAAATTGGAACTCCGTAAAGTGTGTAGCTTCTTCAATAAATATTGCTTCATATGCTTGTCCTTGATATTGCAATACATCTGCCTCACTATCACAATATCCTAGCTTAATTCTACTACTATTTGGAAATACAAATACTTTTTCTTGTGTATTCCATGTCGCCAATTTGTCTTTTTGCTTACTTTTTAATTCTTTCTGTAATGGTATAACATGGTTTTCTAATAGCTCTCCATAAGTTCTTCTTAAAAGCAATATTTGTATGCCTGGATAATATAATGCTAACAATATTGCTTTTATTCTTGCTACATATGATTTTCCTCCACCTCTTGCTCCACCATAGCATGTATATTTTGCTTTACTCTTGCAAAATTCCTCTTGCTTTGGATATAAATTTGGCACTTTATATTCCATTACTGTGATAATTCCTCTACTTTCTTATCCATTTTTATATTTATATCTGTATTTGCTGTACTTTCTCCTTTTGCTAATGCTCGTTTATCATACATTGTTCCTATTGCTACTGCTAATTCTTTTAAACTATATAATTGCATTCCTGCTATTTTAGAAACTAATGCTTTTTTCTTTGTTTCATTCATTTCTTTTTTGTCTGTCATCCATATTTCATCTATTATCTCTTCTAACTCATTTTCATGTTCTGTTGCTAAATCTATTCTTTGCTCCATTAAGTTGGTTGCTTTGTTTATTATTCTAGTTGCTGTTTCTGTAAATTCTTCTTTTTTTTGTATGCATAGTTTTGTAAATTCTTCTTTATCCTTATTCTCTTTAAATATCTTTTCTACTGTCTTAACTGGTATATTTAATTGCCTTGATGTTTCATTAAAATTGTTTGTATTAAACATACTTATCATTATCTTATATATTGTTTCATTATCTGTCTTTTTTCCCCTTGCCATCTATTCACCTTCTTTATCCTTAAAACACTCTTTCTTCTTCCTGCAATCTTTGCATTTTCTTTTCATGCATTCTTTGTAATTGAACTTTAATTTTAACTTCTTATATGTTTCATTGTCTGTTCTCTTTAGTATATCTTCTATTCTCATACCTGCTCCTTTACTTGCCAACAAAAGGGTTGTTTCTTTCTCTTATTTTTGCATATAAAGTCTTTACACTTTATTGTTGTTACTGTACTAATTTGTTCTATACATAAATCTGCTTTTTTTGTTGTTTCTATTCTGTTTTTACAGTTTTCATTAGCACAATTTATACATATTTCTCTTTTATATAATTCGCTCATGACATTCTCCTTTGTTTTTAATACTCTCTAAGTAATGATATAGTTATAGAATATTGCACTCTAGAACTAATCGGCTTATTTTCGATAATTACATCTACTTTTGCCAATCTGCATTCTATGTTATATCACTACTTACAAAGCATTATAAAAGAGCTTACCATTTCTGATAAACTCTTAATAATTTGGTTGCGAAGATAAGATTTGAACTTATGACCTCTTGGGTATGAACCAAGCGAGCTGACCTCTGCTCTACTCCGCTATATATTGCACTTGGGCTAACGAGCCATTACTGACTGTGCTTTAAATTCATGACACTAAAGAAAGTTATTAGGGTTTCCTTTCTTTTATTGCTATTATAATTATAATATATTAAAAATGCCATTTCTACATAAAAAATACCTAATTTTCACCTAAAAAATACGACATTTTATAAATTTATCATTTTTTGAGTTGCTCTTTCTATTATTTTCTGTATAGCTTTATCACTTCTCGTCTGTCCAAATAGTTTATAATATGTATAATTGCCTATATCTTCATAAGTATTTCCTTCTATGTAATAATCTATAAGTATTTCTTTTTCTTTTTTTCGTAACGCCTCTAATCTTATATCGACTTCTTCTATTATTATATTCAATTCTTTTATTTCATTTTCCACTTTGTCCAGTTGAGCTTTTAAATCTAGCTCTGTGTCTAAGTTATCACTTGCTTTATTTCCTACCTTGTCCGTTATTATATTTTTACTATGTATATCACTATTGTTCTCATAGCTTGTAACAGACAAGGATACATTTTTAAGGCTTTCAATTTTACGTAGTATACTTTCCTTCTCTCTTAGTTTCAACTTTAATTTTGCCTTATTCTCTTTATAATTCTTTAATAATAAAATTAATTGTTCTTTAGTCATCCTTTGTACCTCCTTAATATTTTCTTAAATTATTCTCTAATGTTGTCAATCTGTTTTTCATAAAATCCATTCTTCTAGCAATCTCTCCTTTTGACACATTATTGTTGTCTATTAAATTTAATATATCTTCTTGCACTTTTTCTGTTTCATCTACCCAGTTATATAAAGCTCTTTCTAGCCTATCTTTCTTTTGGGCTATTTTCTTTTCGTTTATCATAACTTATCATCTCTTTCTTTTATCTTCGACAAAGTATTTATTAGCATTAACTCATTAAACACTTCTGTTCACTTCTGTTCATTCTATTCACTTCTGTTCACTTTTTTGTTTATAGTATTGTTTTACTTCTTCTTTGTTTCCTAAAATTAATGTTTCGTCTTTATCTATATCAAATATTGCTAGTCCTGCTAATTGTTCTGCCATTAAATCTATTATTTTTTCTTTGCCTTCTTGCTGTTCGAATAATTGCTTTTCTAACTCTTTTATCGTTTCTTCATAGCTAGGTATTATTGATATTTCTAATTCTTCTTTATACTTGTCCCTCTCTTCTGCTATTTTCATAATAGCTTCAAACAGCCTTTTAGCTTCTCCATTTAATTTTTCAGGTCTAACGTCTTGCATTTCGTCTAGTACTTTTTGTGCTTCTTCATTGCTCATCAAATTGCCTCCTTAATCTCCTATTACTTGTTTAAAATCATTTATTATATGCTTTCTAGTTTCTATTTGTGCATTTAATTTATGAATTGATGTTTGATAGCTCTTTTTATGAAACTCATCTGTAGTATTTCTTCTCATTTTTTCATATCTTTTTACACTCTTATTATCTTCAACATTAAGCTTGTTTAATTCTTCTAGCTTATCTCTTATTGTTTGTATTTCATCATATAAATGCGATATTGCACAAATGTCTGTATAGCTTATTTCACATTGTATACATTCATTCAATCTACATTCTTGGCACTTATTAATTATTTTCTCTATTCTTTGTATTTCTTCTTTGTTCATTTATTTCACTTCCTATTTGATTTCAACTTCCTATTTTTCGTTGTTAGCAAGAAAATCATTGATACTACTATGTTTGCTTAATTGATTTTATTTTCTTTCATTAATTAGTTCTTGTAAAGCACTTATCATTGCTTGTAAACCTTCGTTTGTTTCATCATATTTCTCAATATAATTGTCTTGTAATTTTTGATAATGTTCTATCTTATCTTTTACTTTTTTTGGTAGAATTAAGCCTTTAAATTCACTTTGATGAAACCAGCCATTCTTAAATTTTTCAGTTGTCATTTGTTCTAGCTCTGAAGTTATTGAATTATTATACAATTTTAATTTTTCATTCTCTTTTAATACTCTTTTATAATCTGATAAAACATTTTGTATAGCTTGTATTTCTTTTTTATAATATTGTATATCTTCATCATTGTCATTTTTTACTTTCATTTGACTATATATTGCACTAATACAATCTTCATTTCCTTTTATTATATTTTCTAATATTTTTATATCTTCTTCTATACTATTTTCTTTTTGTGATTTGTTAATTTCTAATTTTTCTTCATTTATTAAACCAACTTGCCACATTCTAAATAATATATTAGTCAAAACTTTCATTTCTTCTTTGCTATCTTCTATATTAGTTGCATTAAGTAACTTTTCTTTAGCTTTTTCTATTATTTCAAATCTATTATCTTCACATATATTATTTTCTTCCACTTTTTCCCTCCTCGTAAAATTTTTCTGCTTTATTATAATCAATCATTGTAAGTAATTCACACATAGTTTCATAAGACATTTTATTTATTTCTTTCGCAGTTTTTCCTAGCTCAATGCCTCGTGTCATCACCATAGAGTTTCTTATAACCATAAATAATGCTAATTTATACTTATTTTTCATTTTATTTAATATTTCTTCTCTTTCTTCCAATTAAAACACCTCCTCTTCTAATTCAATAACTTTTGCTATTTTTGCTCCACATTTAGGGCAATAATTATAACTATTATCTTCTGGTGTTCCATCTTCAAAGCACCATTCTTCTTTACAATTATTACATTCATATACAATATAATCATAATTATCTTGTCTTATAAAATCACATTCTTTCACTTAAAACACCTCCTCATCAACACTTTTTTTCCATATTTTTCACAATAACTTTCACAAAATAAATGTAAAAATTTCCACTTTATAAACGGATTATCTTTTGACCTTTCAATTATTTTTTTGCATTTTGGACACTTAAAATATATTTTTTCATCAGCTGTTTGCATTTGTATCACTCCTCTCTCCAATTTTCATCTAGCCATTTATCGAAAATTCTATCTACTGTTCCAATTAGCATTCCACTTATAATTAAAAGAACGCTATTATCTGTTAAAAGTACAGTTAAAGTTCCTATTACTAATATTAGCAAAATGAATAAAACAGCTTTTATTATTTCTTTCTTCCAATCTTCTTTCATATCTTATTTACTCCTCTCTTCTAATGCTTCAATAAACTCTTTTTGATATTCGCATTCTTCACATTTTTCATTACAAATAGTATATGTTTCTGGAGCTAGTGGACATATTATATATCCTTGTTCTTCTGCTAATGCGTCTCTCAACCATTGTTCCATATCTTATTTACTCCTTTACCATTTATTTTCTCTAAAATCCTTTTCGTTTAACTTTTCTTCCGATAAAGTTTTTATTAATATCTCTTCTAATACTAAATTTTCATAATCACCAGTATTATTAAAATAATGTTGTAATGCTGTTTTTTTACTTTTATATAATCTTGCAAATCTTATTTCTTTTTTAAACTCTGTTCTACCATATGTAGCATATAATCCTTCTTTATTTTTTATTGCATATACTATTTGTTTCATACTATTACTCCTTTACTACTAAATTTGCTTTGATTAAATCGTATAATGTTTCTAATAATATTTGCCCATTATTTCTAATCTGTATCTCTCTATCTTTAAACCAAATAATAATATACTCTTTATAAAACAAACCGCTTTTTAAATTCTTTAACATATACTTTGTCGTCTATATAATACTCTTGTTTAAACCCAAACTTTTCAAGTTCTTTTAAATCTACATCTTCTCTTATTTTTAACATATCTCCTCCCATTTGTTTGTATAGTCTTTTTTATATCTAACAGCTTTAATTTTGAAATTATTACTTTCAGATTCTATATGTTGTTCTAATGCTTTCAAACAACTTATACATATTTTTAAATTCTTATTAGGCAATTTAACTTCTTTTACTTCTTCATCTTTATTTAATTCAACTTTACATATATCACAATATCTTTTAAACATATCTATTCTCCTCTTAAATCATTCTTCTTCACCAAATCTAATATAATGCCGAAATCTATATTAGGTATCATTGCATGTATACGCTCTGCTTTGTATTTCTGTTTAAGTTCTTTTACAATTTTCTTAGCTTCTTCTTTCTCAACTTTTTTTATTTGAAATCTGTCTTTCCTTGCATCATTACCTATACAATTAAATAGACAAGTATTAGCTCCTTTTTCGGTTGTTTCGCAAATTTGCGGAAATTGAAACTCTTTTTTGATATCATTCCATATCATGTATCTATATTCCATCTTTTCCTCCTACTTCATTGCCCCAACAGTCCCAATTATCTACTGTTTGCCTTGCAAACAATTCTATTTTTGGAACTTGTCCTACTAATTGTGTTATTCTTTCTCTTGCTTCATCTGGCTTTCTACTATGCTCTCTTCTTTCTGAGACTATACAACTACTAACATAATTACTTATTTTCAAATTACTTGGTTTTCCTTTAGTCGCAAGCAAACATACTTCACAATTACTTTTAGTATAGAAACCTATACCAAAAAATGGTTTTCCATCTCTTTTATTGGTTTTTATCCAACTAAACCCTAAAGTTTTATATGTAAATCCCCATGCTTCTATTGTTTTTAATGCTTCAATTAAATTCGGAAAAGTTGCCCACATAAATAACATACAATCTTCTGCAGCTATTTTTTGAATCGTATCTCCCATATTTTCTATATCTTTTGTTTTCATTGTTTTATAATGTTTTGTTACTCCTCCTGACATTTTATAATCATTTCTTTTATCTTTATATGCCCAAGGTGGATCTGCATAAATTATATTATATTTTTTATTAGTATTATATATATCTACATACATTTATCTTCTCCTCCTACTTTGTATGCGTTTTGTTCATATTGTTCATGAGTTAATATTTCCACTATATCATCTTGTGTACGTATTCTTCCGTTATATTCTTGTATGTATATCCATCTTTCATATTTTTCTTTTTCATTTTTATAAATTAATATTCTTTTTGAATTTTCATATATACTATCTTCTATTGCTAAAACTCTATATCCATTTACATAGTCTCCAACTTCTATTAAGTCAATTAGTTGCTTGCTATGTTTTACTATATTCTCTATTAGATAAAGTCCATTTTCGCATTCTACATATATTCTCATATAAAAATTAGAATTTATAACTTTATCAATTTTTCCATTTTTAGTTCTAACATATTCGTTTACTTCTATTTTTCCCATTGCTCCTCGTTCCTTCTTCTTAAAATTTCCTCTGGAGTATTTAAATCTTCTTTCATGTCATTAAGTATTTCTATCTTGTCTCTTTTTTGTTTATCAGTCAATTTGTAGTCTGCTACAATCTTTCTACGCTCTTTTATTAAAAATTCTTCTATTTGTTGTTTAGTTTCATTGCTTACCTTTAAACTTTCTTTAAATTTATTCATTGTTTTTCCTTTCTACACATTTTCTATTCTTTTTACTAAATATCTGTGTTCTATTTTGTTTTCTTTAGATATCCCAGATAAAACGCTTGCTTTCGTCATATTGTATTTATCTGCAATCTGTTGTACATTATCATATATTCCTACACATTGCTCGTAATCTTTCATATCATATACTGCATATATCTTACTCATATACATCACTTAAGCTATCTTCTACTACTTTTTCATAGTTCTGCTCGTATATGTTTAGTTTCTCTTCTAAGTTTTGTATGTAATTATCTTGTTTCAATATATCCGTTCTATAAAGACCTATTGTCATTCCAGTAATTAAAATTATTGCTAATATGATTAAAATCATTAAAAATATTGGCATAATATATTCCATTATAAAATTCCACATTTTAAATTTCTCCTCTCTCTTTCATATCTAAATATGTAATTCCTACGGCGTAAGCTTGCCATATATCTGCCTTAAATCCATAAAACCAACCGAGGATTTTTCTTTGTTCCTACTACTCCAAATCTATCTATTAAAGCTTGTCTTATATTGCTATCTTTTGCTTTCATAGAATGGCATATATTCATTTTTTCGTCTTTACGATATATGTAACTTTCTTTCATTCCTGATGCCTCTGCAAATTTGCCTATCCATACGCAAGTATCAAACACTTCTTTTCCTACTGGCATTCCGTAACTTGCTATCATTTCAATTACTATCTCTGAAAATCTAAAAAATGAACTATCTTTATTTTCTACTATTAATTTTATTAGTTCTTCATTTTTTAATTTTCCAAAATACATTGGATAATAACCTTCACTATCTATTACGCAATACGCACTTTCTATATTTCCGTGGATCTATTGCTAATATTTTCATCTTTTGCCTCCGTACATTTCAACTTTTTTATTATTCTAGGGTTATATGTCCTCTCTTTGTTGTTCTTTTCTAAAGTTTTTAAATTCTTTAAAACTTGAATAATATCTCCTGTTATTAACTTGTTATTATACTTATCTGTAAAACCTTTTAATGTCATTACTTTCATTAATTCATCTTTGTATGTTCTTCGTTCTTTTAGTACATCTCTTAAAACTACTGCTACTTTTGTTATTTCTACTGCATTGAGATTTCCTAGCTCTAATTCGTGCAGTAAATCATTTCTCTCAAGTTCTACTCTTTTTATTTGTTCTTCTAAATCTGCTTTTAATTTATCTATGTTTTCAAAAAAGTTTTTCATTTCTATTAGAAATTCCTCTTCTGTCATAACTCTAATTTCTCCTGTATTCCTAAATTTATCTTTATCTTTGCTATGCTATCTTCTACAGTTGGTATTTCTACATACTTACAAGTCTTTAACCCTGTAAAGTTAGGCATTTCTAGTCTATTACAACCTGTACACCAACCTTTTGAGATAGCTTTTGCACATATTCCGTTCTAGCGGTGGATAATTATATTTCATAGACTATCCTCTAACTACTTTTACATATTTTTTATTTTTCTTTTTGCAAATTAAATATGTTGTATAACCGTCTATTAAATATCCTTCTTTGTTAATTACAATCGGTTGTTCAAACTTACCGTGTACTAGATAATAATAAACTTTATAATTCATTTTCCAACTTTTGGGTGGATGTTCTACAAAACTGTCTTTTATTTTTATATTACTTAATTTCTTTATCATATTGCCCTCCTAATTAATATTTGGAATATGCTTGCTAAACTCAAAATGATATTTATCTTCTTCGCTACGTCTTATATCTTCTATTTCGTCTGTTAAATATTCTGGATGCTCTTCAAAGAATTTTCTTTTTTGTCTTGTTATAGCTTCAAAGCTTATTCCGTTATATTTCATACCTTGTAATACAATTCCAAATGCTGTACCTGCATTACAATCTGTCATTTTTATTACTACTTGTTGTATTAGATACCATGTATCTTCTCTCGCTGTTTTATCTTCTTTTAAAGTTTCATAAACTACTCTTTTTATGTTTCTATTCATTTGTTACACCTTCCTATCTATCAATAAACTCTTCTGTTATCTTTCTTAATTCTTCTTTTTTCTTCATTTTGCTAGGCTTAAATGTTACTGCTTTAACTTCTACTTTTGTCTTTATCCTATCTACATACTCCACTTTGCACTCTTCAAATAAACTTTCTTGCGCTATTACGTTATCGCCGTTGTCATTATTTTCTACTATCATATAGCTGTAATATTCTTTCGCATTTATCTTATTCGCTAGTTTAAATGCTTGTTCTTTGTCTGTAGCTGTATCTATCTTTTCCCAGCCTTTTATTTTACTGTTTCCATATATTCTGTACATTGCATTCTCCTTTATTTAATACTCATTAATTCATTAAATAATTTTTCTTGTTCTTCTATCGGTAATTGATTGTATTTTTCTTCGTTTTTACATTGATTAATTAATCTAATTTTTTCTGCAAAACTTTTTCCTTCAATTTTGCCCTTATATATATTAAATAAATATAAATAAATATTATTATCATTATTGTTAGTGTTCATTTGTTGTTCATTTGTTGTTCGTTCGTTGTTCACTTGTTGTTCTATTTGTTGTTCATTTTGTTGATATTCGTTCCAGTTAATTATTGATATAAGCCTATTTTGTGAACAAGTTTGTTGTTTAATTTGTTGTTCGATTTCAAAGATTTTTAAAATTCTTTGTACTTTGCTTTCAGAAATGTTAAATTTTTCTGCTATAACTTTTCTTCCTGTTATTAATTGTCCTTTTTTTAAAATTATCTTGTTTTTATTAAATATAGCTGGACTTTCTTTGTGCGTTGCATTTAATAATAAATACATCCAAACTGCAAAGTAATCGCTATCTTTACATACAATAGGATTTTCTAATATTTTTCTATATGTACTAATCCAGCCTTCCATATTTTCTCCTTTCGTAAAAATGAGGACATAAAAACTCTATAACTTATTTGTTATATATTTGTTTCTACATCCTCCTTCCTTTTATTAATCAAACATTTTAAATATTTCTTTTTCTATTAAATCTTTTGCTTCTTCTTTTGACATATTATTTAAATCAAATTTTTGTATTTTTACTTTTTCATTATCTAATATTGTTTCTGTTCTTTTTTCTTCTCTATTTTTTAATGCTAAATCTATTACTTCTCTTATTACTTTCTCTGATATATTTTGTTTTCTTAAGGCTCTTACATACATTACTAATCCTGTTAAAATTTCATCTGTCTTTCCTGTTATTTCTGTATATTCTTCTGTTATTACTGCTTTAAATTTCATTTTTATTTCCTCCTAATATTTTTTATAAATGTGGGTTAGGATTTGCACCTAACATGATTTATAATTTATTCTTCATCTATGTTTTCTACTAGTATCTTTTCAGTTTTAGGGGTGTAAGGAAAGTTTATATATACTCTGCTTGCTCCGCCACCTTTTACATACCAACTTTTTCCTTTATTATCTGAAAATATTTTTCCTTCTATATCGTAAGCATTTCCATCTTTATCCTTAAAGACCCTTGAACATCTTTTATTTTGATAATATGTATCGTTGTTATAGTCTAATTTTATCCATTCGTCGTCTTTTCCTGTTAAAGGGGTTATAGGTTCATAATTTAATAGTTTCTTTATTAAACTTATTGCATAGCTTGCACTGAAACCACTATGTCCTTGTTTTGAAAATACTTTTACTATTTGTAGAATATCTTTGTTTATTTCTTTTTGCATTTCTTTACTTTCTTCATCTTCACATCTACTCAAGATAATATCTAACTCTCTTTCTGCAAATGCTACTAAATTACTATTTTTACTCACTTTTCATTCCTCCTAATATAATTTTTTCCTATTAAATCTATAAATTCTTGTCTAGTATGAGTTTTCTCATACTCTTTTTGTGTATCTATTCTTAATTGATTTATTATTTTTTCGTTACTATGACATTCTCTGCATAGTAACTTAATAAATTTATTTTTTATACTTCTTTTTCTATTACTTCCACCAAAAATTTCGTGTGGGTCTAATTGTTTTGAGTATTTACCACAAAATTCGCATTTGCCTTCTTTTATTATACATTTATCTCTTTGTCGTTCCAATTTTGCTAACTTCTTGCTTTTCTTTTTAATTTGTCCGCTCTTAAGTGGACTTTCTGTATTCTTTAGTCCGCTTTTCTGGCTTATTTTAGGCACTGGGTTAAAACTATTTGATAAATCTTTTACTATCATTTCTTATCCCAACTTTCTAACAAACTATTAATCTCTGATTGTGGCTTTGTTTCTATGCCTACAGCTTTGCAATCTTGTACTAGATTGTCTATTAATCTACTCATCTGTTTGCTATTGTACGAACTCGAGCCATAATATGCATTTATAATTTTAAATTCTGTATCTCCTATGTATGTTGTATCTACTATTTCACAAAACCAAGCTATTCCTCTATCAGTCCATATTTTTTCAAATGTCTTTACATCTTGTGTCATTATTTTAAATTGCTTAAATATTCCTAATTCTTTTACTCTACGTTTGTAATCTTCTATTGTGTCTATGTCTTTATAATCGCAAACCTCTTGAAGCAATTTCCAAAAGTATTTATTTGCGTCGAGACTACGAGGTTTACGATATTTTTTTATTTCAATAGATAATTTACCGTCTCTTATTTCTTCTAGGCTAGAAATTGATTGTCGTTGCTCTAGAAGTAATGTTATTTTGAGCTTGTTGGTTTTATAGTCTATTGATATGTCTTGTAATGTTCCTATACTTTGCATATTAAACTCCTATTTTTTATTTGGTAAATTTTTAATAGCATTTAAAATAGCTACATATTGCTTTTTAGTTAAATCTTTTGTATTTTCTATGCCATAATTTTTCTTTAGATTTTCTACTACATTTAAACCTTTATCTGTCATAAGTCCGTATACAATCTTTGCTTGTTGTTCTGTTACTAATGTATCTAAATCTTCATTTTGTATTTTTCCTTCATTTTTGTTACTTTCTTCTGGAGTTTCAGCATCTGGGTCTTTCATTTCTTCTGTTGGAATACAGAACACTTGAAATAATGCATACTTCATTGCTATAGCCATTGCTTTATTAGTCGCTTTATCTCCACTATCCATTCCTTCTCCTATTGTTACTGCTTCAATATTTGTTCCATCTTCTGCGTAAAATTTATATTTAATTTTACATATTGAATATATCAATCCTCCACCAGTCTTTGTTGTTCTCTCTTCTCTTGTCTGCTCTAATATTTCAGGTACTATAAACACTTTGTTTTTTGCTAATAATGGTTGTAATGCATTCATTACATCGTCTATTCCTCTATACATAAATCCTTGAGTTTTATTTTTTTGATTTTTTCCTATTGTAGGTACTTCTTCCATTATTTTAGTAATGCTTTCATATATGTTCATTTATAATTCCTCGCTTTCATATTCAATATTAGACAATTGTAAAAATTGTTCTATTTTTGCTTTTTCCTCATCTGTAACATTTAAGACAATAGTAATCTTATTTTTATTTTGGACTATCCTAAATTCATTGTTATTTATTTTTTCTTCTGCTGATATAATTACTGCTTTACTTGCTTCTTTTATAAATTCTTCTTGCTTTTTCTTTTCTTCTTCAATAGCTTTAAATCTGTTTGTTACACTTGTTATTGCTTGTGCTACATTTAATGTTTGTTTGTATTCAACTAATATTTCTGTTTTGTGTTCTTGTGTTTCAATTAAATTTAAATCGTCTACTACTTTATCTATAAATTGTTTTGCTTGTTCTTTTAAGCTTTTCATACTTGCTGACAATGTTACATTTATTTTTGCTTGTCCATATGTAATAAAATCAATATTATTAGCTATTTTGTATTCTTCAAAATAATCTTTTATTTCTTGTTCTTTTTTTGTTTTTAATTCATTTTCTATAGAATCTACTTTGTTTTTTAATTCAATATCAGCATTTTTATATTTATCTGATACATATTGTTTATAAATTTCTTCAAATTGCATATAAGGTACTAAGACTTGTTCTTTTACTAATTTTCTTTGTACTTCTAAGTCTTTAAATTCTTTATTCATATCTGCTCTTACTTGTTTAACTTCTTTTACAGTTTCTTCTGTACAAATTAAACTTTTCGCGTTTTCCACTTTTTTGTCTATCTCTGTTGATAATTCTTTTAGTCTTTCTTGTATAATTGGCAATTGCTTAACTACTATTAATTCATTACTCATTATCGTTATCCTCCCATTCTCTATCTTCCTCTTCTGCTAGATGCTCATAATACGCATCCCAGTCAGTTGATTTTGCATAAAAATTGTTATAACATTCATTGTTATATTCATCTGTCACGTCTAACATTTTTACTCCCCTCTTGCATACCCACTTTAATTGTGCTACAATATAAGTGGATATGAATTTATATAATTGTTCTAAATCTAGAAGTTATTCGTTAGTTTGGTCGCTATTGATAACTTCTTTTATTTTGTCAAATCTGTCTACTATACTGCCTTGACCTTTTAGGAATACTATGTCTTCTATTTTTTTCATTTTTCTTGCATAGCCTTGTCCTCTCTGCTCTGCGTTGTTGCGTTCTTTTATTTCTTCATTAAGTTTATTTATGGATAACATTGAATATAAACTCATTCCTAATAAAATACCGATTAATAAAACTGCTATATACATACTTTCTCACCCCTTTCTATTTGTTTATTTATGTGATATAATTACCTCAAAAAAGTGAGGTTATTATTATGCCATTTTCCTATATCAGATTTTTAAATTATTGTAATAAATATCTTTCTAAACACCCTATCATTACGTATTCTGCTTTAATTTCAGTATTTCGAATAAATAATGATGAAATAGATAATTTAATCAATGAACTAATACAATTAAATCTAGTTCAAAAAGTTGGTAGAACTTCTTTTATTACTACCTATAAAGGTAAACATGCAGGTTCTTCTTATCTTATCGAATGGATTTTAAAAAATCTTATTGGTTCATTGGCTTTAATCGTTTCCATAATTGCTTTATTTAGGACTTTTTAATAATTACTATAATTAAAGTTAGAATACTGAATACTAATGAAAACAATTGTAGAAAATTATGAGTATTATCCCATTCTATAAATTCTAGTATTTTCCAACCTATTTTTTGAAAGATATTAGAATTTTTCATGATAACTTTATCTATTTTAGCTAATGTTTCTTGATTTTTTATTTTATTCATATCTTCTCCTATCTCATCATAAATCCAACGAATACTAGTGTATAAAATCCTAATACTACTATTGCTTCAATTGTATCTATTATTCCTCTTCTATAAGCTTGTCTTTCTTTTTTACTCATTTGTTTGTTCCTCCTTTGCTTTCGTTAACTTTTGTAATTCTAATAAGATTAAAAATTCTATTCCTGCTTTTTGATTTTGTTTAGGGTTAATTCCTAATTCATAAAGTCGTACTGCTGTCTTATCTGCTATCTTCTTTTTACTTTCTAAGCGTGGAAAATCTTTTTCGTCAAACTTATTTCTTGCCCATTGAACTGAATGTCCTCTTATTTGTGCATAAATTTCAGGTGTTATCGTGTCAGGTGCATTGTTCCAGTTCATTGTTACTTCTCTTTTTACATTCACTTTCATTTTCTCCTTTCTTTTTGTATCGGTTCGTGGTTATTTTCTTGAATTTAATTCAAGTTTTCTTGTAAAAAAATATAGTCCTATTTCTTCGATATCTAAATCTAACACATCTTTATCTGTTGCTCTAGATATCTCTGTAGCAGTAAAATCACTTCTATTATTAAACTTTGAACTTAATGACGTTGAAGAAATGTCTAGTTTTTCCGCGAATTTTGCTTCACTTCCTAACTTTTCTTTAATTCTTCCTCTTACTTTACTAAAATCATATTCTATCAAACTTCACACCTCTTTTCTTCTTGAATTTAATTCAAGTTTTCTTTATATTATATTATAATTCTATTTTTGTCAATAGCTTTCTTGATTTTTTTTCAAGTTTTCTTAATTTTTATTTAAAATAACTTGATTTTTATTAAAGTTTTCTTTATAATATAAACATGGAGGGAATTATGAGAACAATAGATACTTTTCAAAATAGATTAGAAAAAGCTTTGACTATTAGAAATATGAAACCTGTAGAATTACATGAAAAAACAGGAATTAGTGAAAGCTTAATAAGTAAATATTTGTCTGGTAATGCTATTGCCAGACAGAAAAAATTATCTTTATTAGCTGATACATTAAATGTTAATGAGGTCTGGCTAATGGGGTATGACATTTCAATGGAGAAAAATGATTATCTTCTAAAAAAAATAGGTGCTATTCCCTTATCTGAAATAAATGTCACTAAAATTCCTGTTTTAGGAACTATAAAAGCAGGATATGATTATTTAGCTCAAGAAAATATTATTGACTATATAACTTTTAATGTAGACGGAACAGATAAGGAAAATTACTATGCTTTAAATGTTGTAGGAGATAGTATGACACCACTTTTTGATGATGGCGATACTGTTATAATACATAAACAAGAAGAATTTAAAAATGGTGACAACTGTGTTGTACTTATCAATGGCGATGAAGCAACTATAAAAAAGGTATATAAAGGAACTACTGGGATTGAGTTAAAAGCAGTTAACCCTTACTACCCACCTCGTATTTATTCTGAGGAAGATATAAAAGAACTACCAGTTCAGATAATAGGTGTAGTAGAAAAGTCAATAAGAAATTTTAAGAAAAAATAAAAAAGGAATAGATGTAATCAATTTTACCACGAACCGATACATTTATTCCTCGATATAAAGTCCTTGAAACAAGGTTTCTTTATGCTATTTATTATAACATAATATAAAACCTTTTTTCAAGAGATTTTAATAATAAAAAAATTAAAGAAAGAAGGTATTTTTATGAAAAGAAGAGCAAATGGTGAAGGAACTATTTACACAACTATACAGAAAAATAAAAGGAGTAAATTTTTAAAAGAAGAATGTACTATTTGTAAGAATTGTACTAATAAATGTAACAGATTAAATTTTGAAAGGTGCGATAAATGTAGAACTTGTACAGACTGCATAAAATATTGTGATAGGTATTATTGTTATAAAACTACTAAAGCCCAGCTAAGTGCTAAAAACAATAGAAAATCAGCAGGAACAGGTAAAAACACTAAAGAAGTAAACCAAAAGAAAAATTTAAAAGAAAAAGAAATAAATATAAAGTCTTTAATAAAAAACGGAGAATTAACACTTTCTGAGGTTATGAGAGAAAACGAAAAATCTAAATTAGAATATAATTTAATTAAAATTAGCAGTTATAATAGAAATATAAATACAATACAAACAATAGAGAAATACCCTATTGCTAATAAAAAAGTGTATTTAATAACAGAAGACGATTTAAAAGAATTATTATCTACTCTAGTATCTATCAATACCAGTCAATCTAATTTAGAAAAGGTATATGATGAATTACATCAGGCACTATCTGACTGTAAAAGAACTGAACTTTTCGATAATGTTGATAGAAATACATTTATTAGTAATTTAAACAAAAAGAAAGTTGTAGCATTTACTATTGAAGAACAAAAGCAAATATTAAAATATATGAACGAACATGAAAATGAACTTATAAATGAAAGCAAGTCAAATATAAACAATACAACTATTAAAAATATACTTAAATTTGCTTTTGCGACCGCTATGCGTATCGGCGAAATATGTTCTCTTGATAAAAACAAAGATATAGATATGGATAAGGAAAAAATATTTGTTCATTCAACTCTTACTAAAAACCATAATAACAAATTTGTAATTGGTAATTCTACTAAAACAGGAAGAAAAATTCGAAGAAGAGGTGAAGAAGATATTAGAACAGTTCCATTTGATATACTATTTGATGCTGAAGAAGTAAAATCTATAATAGAAGAGCAAAAAGAAAATTCTATATCTGATTTGCTATTTAGTACAAAAGATGGAAATATAATAGCTGAAAGTTCTATAAATTCAATCTTCAAACGAATTTGTAAAAATGCTGGAATAGTTAAGGACTGTAATACACATATGACAAAACACACAGGTGTTACGCGATTAAAAGAAAATGGAGTTGATATATATGTAATCTCCAAACTAGTAGGAACTTCTGTAAGAGTTTTAACTAAAACTTATGCACATATCTTTGATGACTTTGTGGAAAAAGAAATTGAAAAATCTAAATTAGTACGACAAGAAAACAATTTAACACTATCATCTAAAGCAAAAGAAAATTCAAAAATAATTCCTTTTAAAAAGTATGTTTAATAGCATACTTTTTTTGTATGTAATTTTTATATTTTTGTATGCAGTTTTTTAAATTTTTGTATGCAGTTTGTATGCAGTTTTTTAATATTATAATAAAAAGTAATAATATAATAATAAAGATTTGAAATAAGTAAGAAATCGTAAAAACATTGATATTACTGTATAATAGCTTGATAATAAAAAATAATAGGCAAATAATAAAAGCTATTATTTACCTACATTTTGGAGGCGCCACCCGGATTTGA
The DNA here is from genome assembly GCA_934153805.1 of uncultured Clostridia bacterium. Taxonomy (GTDB): domain Bacteria; phylum Bacillota; class Clostridia; order TANB77; family CAG-508; genus UMGS1663. The sequence continues at coordinate 42,763 of CAKPFO010000005.1, forward strand.
ACCGGGGATCAGAGTTTTGCAGACTCGTGCCTTACCACTTGGCTATAGCGCCGAATATTTAAATTGTATACTCATGAATAAGTTTGCTTACCTACGACTCGCTATCGCTCCTCGCATACTGACGTTGTAACGAGCAAAGCTCTAACAACCTCAGCAACTTGGCTATAGCGCCGAATATTTGGAGATTTATGGAGCGGGAAACGGGGCTCAAACCCGCGACCTCTGCCTTGGCAAGGCAGCGCTCTATCAACTGAGCTATTCCCGCATATGCTTTTTAAAAAGCATATTTATAATAACAAAATTATGTGCAAAAGTCAAGACATGATGGAAAATTTTCAAAAAATTGAGTCATATAATTAAATATTTCTTTTCTTCTTATTTCTTTTTCATTTATAATATCTACTATTTCTATAATTTTTTCTTTGTTTTTTATTATCAAATTTCCTATTTTGGTTTTCTCTTTTACTGGTGCTTCATATTGATATATGCAATTAATTTCCACTTTTATATCTTTTTGTGTTCCTTTTTTCATAGGAATTACTTTATTACTTATTTTATCTAATTTTAATTCCATATTTGTGCTTTCTGCTTTATTTATATATATTCTGCTTTTATTAATTTGTTTCCAACTTTCAAATTCTTTTAATGCAATTTCTTCTATATTTACTCTTTCATAATTGTTAAAAGCATATTCTATTAGCTTTTTACTATCTATTGTTCTTTGCTTTTTTGTATCTGCTCCTAATACTACTGTTATAATTTGATTTTGATTTCTTGTGCAAGATGTTACCAAACATCTCATAGCATTTCCTGTAAACCCTGTTTTTACTCCATCTACACCTTCTAAATTACCTAATAGTTCGTTAGTATTATATATATTCCTTGCTACTCCATTTATGCTAATATTACAATTTTTTGTTTTAACTATTTCTGCAAATTTAGGATTATCTAATGCATAGTCTGTAATAATAGCAAGTTCATATGCTGTTGTATAGTGTTCTTCATCGTCAAGTCCATGTGGCGTAACGAAATGTGTTTGTTTCAATCCTAGCTCTTTTGCTTTTTTGTTCATAAGGTTGCTAAAGCCCTCCACACTACCTCCAACCTTCTCTGCCAAAGCTACTGCAGCATCATTTCCGTGAGCGTAACATTAGTCCATATAATAAGTCATTTATTGATATTTTATCTGCAGTATTTAATTTTAATCTAGACCCTCCTGTATTTGCTGCTTTTTTAGATACTGTTACTATTTCTTCTAAATTAGCATTTTCTAATACTACAATTGCAGTCATTATTTTTGTAGTAGATGCCATTGCTCTTTTAATATTTTCTTCTTTTCCCCATATTACTTTTTTAGTTATTCTGTCATATATTATTGCAGATTTCGAATTTATTATTGGCTCTTGTGTTGGTAGTGTTGCAGATTCTACTAAAATATCTTGAAGGTCTGTATCACTGTAATCTTCCTCGTCACCATCATCTGCAAATACACATTTTACATTAATCATAAACATTAACATTATGAGCACTGTAAATGTCACCAAAATCTTTTTTAACATTAAAAATCACCTTCTATATTTTATTATAAAAGGTGATTTTTATGACTTATTTATTATTGTTTCTATTCAGCTTTATTTTCTGGCATATCTGATGTTTCTTCTTTTACTTCTTCTACACTTTCTGTTGTCTTTTCTTCTATATCTTCTGCAGTTTCTTCAGATTCTGCCTCTTCATTTTCTGTACTTATTTTTGTGTTTCTATATTTTGTAAGACCTGTACCTGCTGGAATTAGTTTACCAATAATAACATTTTCTTTTAATCCTACTAACTCATCTACTTTTCCTTTTATTGCTGCTTCTGTAAGTACTCTTGTTGTCTCTTGGAAAGATGCTGCAGATAAGAAACTATCTGTTGCAAGCGATGCTTTTGTTATTCCTAAAAGAACACGTTTTCCTGTTGCAGGACGTTTACCTTCTTCTATTGCCTTCTTGTTAATGTCTTCAAATTCATACATATCAATTAATGAACCGGCAAACATTTCTGTATCTCCGTTATCTTCAACTCTTACTTTCTTAAGCATTTGTCTACCAATAACCTCAATATGTTTATCGTTAATATCAACACCTTGGTTTCTATAAACTTTTTGTACTTCTTGTACTAGATAGTTATATACTCCTTCAGGTCCTTTTATTAATAATAATTCATTTGGATTTATAGATCCTTCTGTTAGTGGTTGACCTTCAACGACTTCATCGCCATCTCTTACTTTTAGTTTAGAACCAAATGGTATTACGTATGTTCTGCTGTCGTCATTTGATGTAACAATAACTTCTTTTCTCTTCTTTTCGTCAGCAATTTTTACTATACCATCTATTTCTGAGATTATAGCTAATCCCTTTGGTTTTCTTGCTTCAAATAACTCTTCAACCCTTGGAAGACCTTGTGTAATATCTGCTACACCGGCAACACCACCAGAGTGAATTGTTCTCATTGTAAGCTGTGTACCAGGTTCACCTATTGATTGAGCAGCTATAATACCAACTGCTTCACCAATATTAACTTCTTTATGTGATGATAATCCCATACCATAGCACTTAGAACATACACCGTTCTTTGTTCTACATCCAAATACACTACGTACTCTAACTTTTTCTATTCCAGCTGCTACTATAGCATCTGCTATTTTATCATCTATCATAGTTTCTGCATTTACAATTACTTCGTTTGTTTCTGGATTTACTATATCTTGTAATGGATATCTTCCTATTAATCTTTCTTGTAAGCTTTCAATTACTTGATTTCCATCTTTAATTGCAGATAATTCAATTCCATCATGAGTTCCACAGTCTTCTTCTCTTACGATAATATCTTGAGAAACATCTACTAATCTTCTTGTTAAATATCCAGAGTCCGCTGTTCTTAAAGCTGTATCTGATAGACCCTTACGAGCACCATGGGCAGATATGAAATACTCTAATGCGTCTAGACCTTCCCTAAAAGAAGATTTAATTGGTATTTCTACTGTCTTACCTGTTGTACTAGCCATAAGTCCACGCATACCTGCGATTTGTTTTAATTGGTCTATGTTACCTCTGGCTCCAGAGTCAGACATCATGTATACTGGGTTTAATGCTGTGAAATTGTTTTTCATTGCATCTTTTACATCATCTGTTGCTTTTTCCCAAATTTTAATTACAGATTGATATCTTTCATCATCAGTAATTAAACCACGTTTGTATTGTTTTAATACAGTTTCTACTTGTTTTGAAGCTTGCTCTAATATTTCTTTCTTTTCAGCTGGTACTTTAACATCTTCTATAGAAACTGTTATTGCACCTATTGTAGAATATTTAAATCCTGTTGATTTAATATAGTCTAGTAGTTCTGCTGAACGGCTTAATCCATGTTTATTAATACATTTTTCTATGATTTTTCCTAAATCCTTTTTCTTAACAACGAAGTTAATTTCTGGTTCAAATTCGTTTTCTGGATTTGTTCTATCTACAAATCCTAAATCTTGTGGTATTTCTTTATTATATATAATTCTACCAACTGTTGTTTCTACTTTTTTATGTATTTCATTTCCATTTTCATCTATCTTTGACATTCTAACGAAAATCTTTGCATGTATTCCTACATCTTTATTTTCATATGACATTATAGCTTCTTCTGGAGAACTGAAATATGTACCTTCTCCTTCTTCACCCTCTACTTGCATTGTTAAATAATAACTTCCTAAAATCATATCTTGTGTTGGTACTGTAACTGGTTTACCATCTTGAGGCTTTAATAAGTTATTTACTGATAACATTAAGTATCTTGCTTCTGCTTGTGCTTCTGGTGATAATGGAACGTGTATAGCCATTTGGTCACCATCGAAGTCAGCATTGAATGCTGTACATACTAATGGGTGTAATTTTATAGCTCTACCTTCTACTAAAACTGGCTCAAATGCTTGTATACCAAGTCTATGTAGTGTAGGTGCACGGTTTAACATTACTGGATGGTCTTTTATAACATCTTCTAATATATCCCATACTTCTGGACGTAATTTTTCTACCATTCTTTTTGCATTTTTAATGTTATGTGCAATTCCTCTTCCTACTAATTCTTTCATTACAAATGGTTTAAATAATTCTACTGCCATTTCTTTTGGAAGACCGCATTGATATAATTTAAGTTCTGGTCCTATAACGATAACAGAACGTCCAGAATAGTCAACACGTTTACCTAGTAAGTTTTGACGGAAACGACCTTGTTTACCTTTAAGCATATCTGATAATGATTTTAATGCTCTGTTTCCTGCTCCTGTTACTGGTCTTCCACGTCTAGAGTTGTCTATTAATGCATCTACAGATTCTTGAAGCATTCTTTTTTCGTTTCTCTTTATTATTTCTGGTGCTCCAAGTTCTATTAATCTTTTTAAACGATTATTTCTGTTTATAACTCTTCTGTATAAATCATTTAAATCTGATGTTGCAAATCTACCACCATCTAATTGTACCATTGGTCTTAATTCTGGTGGAATTACTGGAACAACATTCATTATCATCCATTCAGGTCTATTTCCTGATAATCTAAATGATTCTACTGTATCTAATCTTTTTATTAATTTTGCCTTTTTTTGTTCACTAGCTTTTTCTAGTTCTTTCTTTAAACTTTCTGATAATTTATCTAAGTCTATCTCTTTTAATAATTTTTCTAGAGCTTCTGCTCCCATTTCAGCTTTAAAGCTTCCATATCCATATTTTTCTACAGCTTCTGTATATTCTTTTTCAGTTAATACTTGACCTTTCATTAGTCCAGATTCACCTTTGTCTGTTACTATATATGCTGCAAAATATACTATTTTTTCTAGGTTTCTTGGAGATATATCAAGCATTAATGCAATTCTACTTGGTATTCCTTTAAAGTACCAAATATGTGCAACTGGAGCTGCAAGTTCAATATGTCCCATTCTTTCACGTCTTACTTTAGATTTAGTTACCTCAACACCACATCTATCGCAGACAATTCCTTTATAACGAACTCTTTTGTATTTACCACAATGACATTCCCAGTCTTTTGTTGGTCCAAATATTCTTTCACAAAATAGTCCATCTTTTTCTGGTTTTAAAGTTCTATAATTAATAGTTTCTGGTTTTTTTACTTCACCTTTTGACCATTCTCTTATTTTTTCGTCTGATGCTAATCCGATTTTTATCTTATCAAACATTTCTAATTCATCCACTATTGGTTAGCCCCCTCTTTCTAGAAATTTGTGGTCAAATGCTAGAAATTTAATTATTTTCTAGCATCTAACTTTCTATTTCTAATTTCTAACTTATGACATATTACATTTAACTTTTATATTGCTATTTCATCAAAATCATAAAATACTCCACTGCTGAGCAATTCATTTGGTCTATTTTACTTTTTCTTTGAAAAATATTCAATTAATTTTTTATTTTTAATTAAGATCATCTTCTCCTAAATCTGAATCGAAAATTGAATCATCTTCGTCTAATTCTTCAAACAATTCATCTTCATCTGTATCTAGAAGCATTTCTTCTGTATCCTCATCTGCTTCTATATAATTGTCCTCTAATTCAGATTCGTCAAGAACATTTTCTCCTACTTTTGCATCTTCGTAATCTATTCCCTCATCAATATGTTCTTTTAATTCTAGTTCTTCATTTTGTTCAGAATATAGACGTATATCTAATCCTAAAGATTGAAGTTCTTTAATTAATACTTTAAATGATTCTGGAACTCCTGGTTCAGGAATATTTTCACCTTTGACAATTGCTTCATATGTTTTAACACGTCCAACAACGTCATCTGATTTAACTGTTAACATTTCTTGTAATGTGTAAGCTGCACCATATGCTTCTAGTGCCCAAACCTCCATCTCTCCGAAACGTTGTCCACCGAATTGAGCTTTACCTCCAAGTGGTTGTTGTGTTACTAGTGAGTATGGACCAGTTGAACGAGCATGTATCTTATCATCTACTAAGTGATGTAGTTTTAACATGTACATAACACCAACTGTAACTGGGTTATCAAATTTTTCACCTGTACGTCCATCATATACAACTGCTTTTCCGTCTTCTCTTAGTCCTGCTTCTTTTAGTAATTCTTTTATTTCTTCGTCTGTAGCACCATCAAATACTGGTGTTGCCACTTTCCAGCCTAAAGCTTTTGCTGCCATACCTAAGTGAACTTCTAGAACTTGACCTAAGTTCATACGAGAAGGTATACCTTGTGGGTTTAGTACTATATCTACTGGAGTACCGTCTTCTAAGAATGGCATGTCTTCAACTGGAAGTATTCTTGAAATAACACCTTTGTTACCATGACGTCCGGCCATTTTATCACCAACAGAGATTTTTCTCTTTGTTGCAATATAACAACGAATTACTTGGTTAACACCAGGTCCTAATTCATCTGAATTATCTCTAGTAAATATTTTAACGTCTACTATTGTTCCAGCTTCACCATGTGGAACTCTTAAAGATGTATCTCTAACTTCTCTTGCTTTTTCTCCAAATATTGCACGAAGTAATCTTTCTTCTGCTGTAAGTTCTGTTTCTCCTTTTGGAGTAACTTTACCTACTAATATGTCTCCTGGTCTTACTTCTGCACCTATTCTTATAATTCCGTTTTCATCTAGGTCTTTTAATGTATCGTCTCCGACATTTGGAATATCACGAGTGATTTCTTCTGGACCTAATTTTGTATCACGACATTCGCAATCATATTCTTCAATATGTATAGATGTATAAACATCTTCTTTAACTAATCTTTCGCTAATTAATACAGCATCTTCGTAGTTGTAACCTTCCCAAGTTGTAAAAGCTATTAAAACATTTCTTCCTAAAGCCATTTCTCCATTTTTTGTAGATGGTCCATCAGCTAAAATATCTCCTGCTTTAACTTTTTCTCCTCTTGTTACAACTGGTCTTTGGTTAATACACGTACCACCATTTGTTCTTTTGAACTTACGTAACTTATATGTATCTATTTCATTCTTTTTATTACGTACTTTTACTTCGTCTGCTGTTACTTTTTCTACAATACCCTCATTAATTGCAGTAATTGTAATTCCAGAGTCTCTTGCTGCTCTGTATTCAATTCCTGTTCCAACTATTGGAGATTCTGGCATAAGTAGTGGAACTGCTTGACGTTGCATGTTAGAACCCATAAGTGAACGTTTAACGTCATCATGCTCTAAGAATGGTATCATAGCTGCTGCTACAGAAACTAATTCTTTTGGTGAAACATCAACATAGTCAACTTGTTCTCTATCAACCTCTGTAATTTCTTCTCTATGACGTACACGAATTCTTTTATGTACAAATTTTCCTTCTTCATCTAGTGGTTCAGAAGCTTGTGCAATTATGTATTTGTCTTCTTCATCAGCTGGCATATATTCTACTATATCTGTTACTTTACCTGTTTCTTTATCTACTTTTCTATATGGTGTTTCAATAAATCCATATTCATTTATAATAGCAAATGATGAAAGTGCTGATATAAGACCTATATTTGGTCCTTCTGGAGACTCTACAGGGCAAAGTCTTCCATAATGTGTATAGTGAATATCACGAACCTCGAATCCTGCTCTTTCACGAGAAAGTCCTCCAGGTCCTAATGCTGAAATTCTTCTTTTATGTGTAAGTTCAGACAATGGGTTTGTTTGGTCCATAAATTGTGATAATTGTGAACTTCCAAAGAATTCTCTTATTGATGATGTTATAGGTTTTGTGTTTATTAATGTCTGTGGAGTTACAACATCTAAGTCTTGAATTGTCATTCTTTCACGAACAACTCTTTCAAGTCTTGTTAAACCAATTCTAAATTGATTTTGTAACAATTCTCCAACACATCTAATACGTCTGTTTCCTAAATGGTCAATATCATCTACATTTCCTAAACCATGATCTAAGTTTAATAAATAACTAATTGAAGCAATTATATCTTCATTTGTTATATGTTTAGGAACTAATTCTTCTTTTCTTTCTTCTAATACTTTGTGTAAATCTTTTGCATCTGTTGTATCTAATATAGATTTTAATACTTCATAATTTACTTCTTCTTTAAAATGTAAGTCTGAGATATCCACATCTGTTACAACTTTGTGAATATTTACTGTTCCATTTCCTATAATTCTTACTTTTTTGTCATTTACTTTAACATCTACAATATTTAAACCAGTATTTTGTATTTCTTCTGCTACATCTGCTGATATAACTGAATCTTTTTCTACAAGTACCTCTCCTGTAGATGGATCTATAATGTCTTCAAAAGCAACTAAGCCTGTTATTCTAGTAGCTAAACTTAATTTTTTGTTAAACTTATATCTACCTACTTTTGCTAAATCATATCTTCTTTCATCGAAGAATAATCCATTAAATAAATTTCTAGCAGCATCAACTGTTGGTAATTCACCTGGTCTTAATTTTTTGTATATTTCTATTAAGGCTTCTTCGCTAGTTTTTATTGGGTCTTTTGCTATAGTTGCAGTAAGTTTTGACTCTTCTCCAAATAATTCTAATATTTGTTCATCTGTTGTAAGACCAATTGCTCTTAATAAACAAGTTACAGGTATTTTTCTTGTTCTATCTACTCTTGCCCAGAATACATCATTGCTGTCTGTTTCGTACTCTATCCAAGCACCACGAATAGGCATAACTGTTGATGTAAAAATCTTTTTACCAGTTTTGTCAAATTCAGATGCATAGTAACATCCTGGTGAACGTACTAACTGGCTAACTACAACTCTCTCTGCACCATTAATGATGAAAGTTCCACTCTCTGTCATTACTGGGAAATCTCCAAGATAAATTTCTTGTTCTTTAATTTCTCCTGTTTCACGGTTAATTAAACGAACCTTAACATGTAATCTTGTAGAATAAGTAGCATCTCTTTCTTTTGCTTCTTCAACTGAATATTTAGTTTTCTCCTCCATGTAATAATCGAAAAATTCAAGAACTAAGTTTCCAGAGTAATCTACGATTGGAGATATATCTTTTAAAACTTCTCCTAATCCTTCTTCTACGAACCAATCGTAAGAATCTTTTTGAACCTTAATAAGGTTTGGCATTTCTATAAAATCGCCAATTTTCGCAAACGTTTTACGTGTGCATTTTTCATGTTTGATATCCTTTACCAAAACAATCACTCCTAAATAAAATTTAAGCAGATATAAATTTATGGCATTATATGCCTCTTTTGAATAAATATATATTTTGAAAAAAAGTCCTTCTCATATTTTGCTTTCTATATTTGCTTACACTTTCCTGCTTATAAAAAGTTTACACCAATATAAAAAACTAATACAATTCCTCTTTTTTTCTAATTTACTTGATTTTGAAATTAGACCACAAAAAGACAAACCCGCTTTAATTATTTTTTTCTGCTGGTTCTGCCTTAACTTTTGTTATCCCTTTTTCTAAAATGTTTCTTTTTAATATTAATCAGCCCCTATTTTTATATATGTTTGGAGCAGTTTAACATTATGTTCCTCATATGTAAAGCGTAAAACTGCTTATACATTTTTATTATACTGTATTTCTAGTAGGCTTGTCAATAAAAATTTGAAATATTTTCACTTTATTTTTTGTGTTTCTGTCTTATTTTATGATGTTCTATTTTTAGTTTTTTAATATTTTATCTATATGACTTTCTTTTTTATTTTTCAACTTTTACCTCATATTAAAATTAAAGGTTGGATGTTTTTTTCCAACCTTTAATTTTAATGTTTTTATAAATTTTAATTTCAACCACTTTTTAATGTATCGCTGTCAAGCGTTCAGTTTTCAGCGTCCTATTTTATATAAAGTGCGACCCTGAAGCCGAAGTTCGTGTAAGTAAGGGCTGCATAACCGTAGTAACGAAAACATGCAGGGTTAGAACCAAACGCACTGTAGAAGCTGCCACCACGAAGCATGTGTGTGTTTACGTCAAAATTCGTTTTTGAGTAATTACCATAGCTTGCTACATATGATGCCTCTGTGGTCCACTCCCATAGGTTTCCTGCCACATCATATACATTTTTTCTTTTTGCTTTATCTGATGCTCCTGTTGATAATAATACATATGGATAATTTGTAATTCTTGTTCCAGATTTTTGTCCACTAGTTATAGCTTTAAAGCCATCTGTTGTTCCACTTGAATTTACATTTGTGTAATATCCTCTATCTAAATTTATTGAAGAATCATTATAGTTTCCCCATGTTCCACTTGATGTGTATTCACTTGAGCTTGCTATATACTGTACCATTACATCCCACATTGTTCCTGTTACTAGCCCGCTAGTTACTGCTCCATTTCCTTTATACATTCTTTTACTCATTTCTATTGCTGTAAAATAGTTTGCATGATACCATGGTATTTCATTTGCTTTTGATGTTGGCTTTGCTGTATTTGATACTTTTTCTTTAGTATATACATCTGACTGCCATCCCCAGCTATAAGTACTGTTAGTTGTTGCAGTTACTGCCTGCATAGGGTTACTAACTTCTGAGTCTCCTAGGCCTGCTTCATACCTTGCTATATAAAATCCACCGTATTTTTCTATTTGTGTTTCCTCTTCTGCCTCCGTTTGGTCATCCCAACCAGCATTCGCATAATTTGCTCCAAAATTAGTTTTTTTATAGTTTTCTATTGTACATGGTATCCATACAAATTGATTACCTTGTAAATCTACTCCTACATCTTTTGCTGTTGTTCCATCATCCTTGTAGCCTGCATATTTATTTTGGTCTTCCTTATTATCTGATATTACTACACCGGTTGCTTTATTTCCACCTACATAGTAAAATCCATTTGGTACTGGCACTGTTTCTCCACTTCCTGTTGCTACTGCTATTACACTTGCTGTCTTTACTTCTTTTGTTACTGTTTTTCCGTCTTCTGTTGAAATATATGCAGCAGCCACACTATACCACTCTGCTGGTAATTTTACTTGAGTTCCCATTTCTGTATCTTTTGTATTTTCTGGCAAACTACCATCTTTTGCCAAGTATGCATTTATTTCATTTAGTTGTTCTTGCTCTACATATTCTTCATTCGCGTATTTTTCTTTAGCAAATTTTGCCTTACTAAATAACCCATTATCTCCAAAACCTAAATTAATTGCCACCCCTGCCAAAATAATTAATATAATTATAGTTATAACAAGCGCAATTAAAGTTATCCCTTTTTGCTTATTTCTTTGTAAAATTTTCACTAAATTTTCCTCCATTTTCTTTAGTTTTTACATATCTAATTATCACACAATTATTTTCTAAAATCAATAACTTAAATATTACATTTTTATTACAGAAGTCACAGAATAATGGCTATTTAAAATATATACAAAAAATAGTTGAATTATAAGCTTTTCATTACATTACTTTGCTTGTGTCACATATCCAAAAGTGCTCCCATACCTTACCCGCATCGCTCCACCATAAAATCCCTTACATAGAAATTTTTTCAAAAATTTTTATGCGATTCAAGAAAGCTATTAATTTTTAATTAAATTAAGACTGGTGGGGACCGCTTTAGTCTATGTTAATGCGTCAGCATTTACATAGACTTAGTGGGGGGAGGCTTAATTTAATTAAAAATTAATAGCCTTCCCCCACTCATTTTATTTACTTTATCATAATTTAAGCAATCGTTCCAATTATCCCCTAAAAGGTTCTAAATTTGCAAGTACCCAACCATGTTCACCAGTAAGAATTATACTATCACAATATTCACATCTACCTGCTGAAGTTATCTTTGTAGGAGCTCCACAATTTGGACAATTTGTTGTTTTTATTTCGTCCTCTGCTTGTGTCTTTGTTCCTTTTGTTCTTTCAAATGTTAATTTATAAATTGTATGTCTATCTTCTGTCTTACTTCCTTCTAATAATTCTTTTGTTGTTGCATCTATTATATAATCTTTCATTGTAGATTTTAGTGCAACCTCTAATATTTCTTTATCTTCTGTAACTCTAAAATTATACAAATAAGCATAATCTACAGCAATTCTATCCATTACATTAATTCTATTCGTGTCAATATAACCCTGAACTTGAGATTTATGTTGTTCAAATAATTCTGGTGTTTCAAACAATCTCATAGGTTCCCAGTCTCTTGCAGTCCAAGCATTTTGTAATTTTACAAATAATTCTTTTGTAAATGATATAAATTTTTCTTCTGAGAATAACTCATCTACATTAGTAATTTGATTTGCTACTTGTAATGATTTTTCTTTGCTTATTCCTGATGTATTTGTAGTATTAGGTCTATACATGTTTCTAGGAGCTTTAATTGTTCCTGTTCCTTTATGTTTTTTAGAGTAGACAATAAGTAAAATTATTATAATTATAGCTATTAGTCTTCCTCCATTGCTTCCTAATAGTAAACCTATTAAAAATCCTAAATCTCCGCTACTACTTGAGCTACTATAGTCATCCCAATCCCAGCTGCTAGATGAACTACTCCAATCACTATCCCAGCTTGATGAGCTACCCCAGTCGCTACTAGAACCACTATCATATCTGTCAAAACTACCTACATCAGCAAATGTATAGCTAGAAATTGCTATAACTGTAATTGTTATTAGCATTATTGCACATTTTTTTAATCTATCTAATTTCATTTTTAACCTCATTTCTTATCACTCACATTTTATCTATTCTTTAGTACATTTTCTTTCTAATATAAGCTTAACTTTATTATTCATTTTTGTCAATAATATATATCTTATTTTGCAATAATATTTAATTCAAAAATTTTAATTTCACAATTCTATAGACTTTATAATTGTGTTTTAAAATAATGCTAGACAATATCTAAAACTTATAGTAAAATAATATTCGGTTTTATAATATTAACAAAGGAGAATTTTTATGTTTTTAAAATATTTAGTAGTTTTTTTAGTGTCAATGGTACCACTTATAGAGCTTAGAGGAGCCGTTCCAATCGGACTTAGTCCTTTACTTGGAGATGCCCTTCCTATTTTTCCTCTTTACATTACTTGTATTATTGGAAATATGCTTCCTGTTCCTATTATATTTTTCTTTGCAAGAAAAGTTCTTGTATGGGGAGCAGATAAAAAATATATAGGAAAGTTTTTTAAATTTTGCTTAGAAAAAGGCGAAAAAGGCGGAAAAAAATTACAAGAAAAAGCAGGACGTGGACTATATGTTGCATTATTTCTTTTTGTAGGTATTCCTCTTCCAGGTACAGGAGCTTGGACAGGAACACTTGCAGCCAGTCTTTTAGATATGGACTTTAAAAAGAGTTCTATTGCTATTATGTGTGGTGTCGTTCTTGCTGGTATAATAATGGGATTAGCGTCTGCTGGAGTATTTGGTGCATTAGGAGCATTTATTAGTTAAATTAACAATTAATAATCTCAAAAACAATATTAATTGGGACTGAGTTATTTTACACCACTTTTCAAAAATGTTGTAAAATAACTCAGTCCCAATTAGTATAATGTGTATTATTTTTTCGCAGTTTGCTTTGCCTCTTTTGACCTTTTAAGCTTCTATTAGCTACTTTTAAAACTCTATTACTACTTTAAATAAATCTCCATCTAAATGTATTTTAAAGTTTCCGCCTTGTAATTTAGTTAAGCTTTCTGCTATAGAAAGTCCTAACCCGCTTCCTTCAGTATTTCTTGAAGTTTCTCCTCTTACAAATCTTTGCATTAATTCATCTGCAGATATATTTAGTTTTTCCTTTGATATGTTTTTCAATTCTATTATTGTCTTATCTTTATTTTTTAAAACATCAACATACACTCTTGAACCTTTTAACGCATATTTTACAATATTGCTATACATGTTTTCTATTACTCTATATAAATATCTGCTATCTGCATTTATTATAATTTCCTCTTTTGGCATTTTTAATATTAGTTCTAAGTTATTTTCTTTGAACTTATCCTCATATTCTCCAGATATTTGATTTATTAATTCTTTTACATTTAATTTTTCAATATTAAGTTTAATATTTCCAGAAGATGCCTTTGAAGCTTCTACCAAATCTTCTGTTAGTCTTTTTAGCCTTTGTGATTTTTCATCTAATATTTGTAAGTATTGTTTTGTTTTTTCATTTGGCATTTCTTCTTTTTTTAATAAATCCACATAATTTATTATTGAGGTTAATGGCGTTTTTATATCATGCGATACATTTGTAATAAGTTCAGTCTTCATTCTTTCACTTTTCAAACTCTCTTCTACTGCTTTTGTAAGCCCACTAGATATTCCATTAATATACTCTGCTATCTGTTTTAAATCTCTTTCGAAATTTGTACAATCTATCTTTACATTTTCTTTTCCTTCGTATATATTTTTCAAAGCATTTGCTATACTACTTAATTGCTTTGTATATTTTAGTAATAGATATAATAAGCAAAATACCCAGAAAAATATTAGCGCTACTAATCCAATTCCTGTTTCTATAGTTGATATTAATATACAACTAATTATTATAAAAGCTATATAATATATTATAAGCTTTGTAGAAGCTTTTCTGTTCAAAAAAATTACTTCATTTATGCTTTTTATTTTTATTTTTAGCCAATTATAGATTTTATAAATTAACAAACTTTTAATTAGAGTACCTGTTTTTATTCTCTTTATTGTAGTTACACCTAATACTGCACAAGCTATATATGCTGTAAAATATCCTGCTAAAAATACTATTTGTGCATATATTCTATAATTTGAATAATAACTATCAATTCCTGCACATGCAATAAAGCTACTAAATATTATAATTGCCACAGCAATTGCTAAAATTATCTCATAGTAGAATTTATCAATTGCATTTAAATATATTCCTTCTTCATGTTTTTTATATCCTATTGACCATATTAAATATACTGCTATTGTAAACAAAAGAATTATTGAAACTATCATCATATTTATTGGCAATTTTCCCATTAAACTTACACTATCATATACTCCTTTATCTATAGCCACATTATAATTTTCTTCTGCCTTTGTGACATTTAGTCCCAAATATATATTATACTCATTTTGTAAGATATCCTCTGTTACTTCAATTCCATACCTATAACTTAATCCATTTTGGCTAATTTGTTCAAAACTAGTCTCTATTTTTCCATTTTCTTTATACCAATAATATTGATTTGCTTTTAGTTCTTCTATTTTTTTACTATAATCATCAGCTTGAACATTAGTATAAACTACTCCATCTTTTCTAATTGCAACATATTCTATATATCCTTCGTTTCTATAATTTCTTTCATAATAAATATTGTTTGATACATTTCTAACTAAAACATATCCTGCTCTATAAATTACATCTTCACCATCTAAGTTTTCGTTTCCATCAACATTTAATATTTCTAATCTATTTATTAAATTATGAATACTAGTATAATAGTCACCATACACAAATGTATCCGTTTTATAATAATCTTTTTTTGCCAAATCATTTTTATACTGAGTAAAATTCTTTGTGTAAATCATACCCAGCAAAGATACTAACACTAAAATAGGAATAGCAATATAACATATTATCTTTAGTATACTAGACTTTCTTAACTTTTCCATTTCAATTACTCCTTTCACAATTTTTCTAATCTATTTTTTCTATTTTATAACCTATTCCCCATATAACTTTTAAATATTTAGGTTCTTTAGGATTAATTTCTATTTTTTCTCTTATATGCCTTATGTGTACAGCAATAATATTATCAGCTCCATAAGCTTCATCTTCCCACACATTTTCATAAATTTGCTCTATTGAATATACTTTTCCTTTATTTTTAGTTAAAAATTTTAAAATATTGTATTCTGTAGGAGTCAGCTTTATCTCTACACCATCAACTGTAACCTGTTTTGTATCATCTTTTATTATTAGTTCTCCTGATTTATATATGTTCTTATTTTCATTTTCTTTGTCTGCAATTGAACCTAGTCTTGTATATCTTCTTATTTGTGAATTTACTCTAGCTATTAATTCCATTGGATTAAATGGTTTTGTAACATAGTCATCCGCTCCATTATTAAGTCCAGAGACTTTGTCATAATCCTCGGATTTTGCTGAAAGCATAATAATTGGAATACTTTTATTTTTTCTTACCTCATTTGCCACCGTTATTCCATCCATTTTAGGCATCATTATATCTAAAATGATTAAATGTATTTCATTCATTTCTAATTTTTCTAAAGCTTCTTTTCCATCATAAGCTTTTACTATGTTATATCCTTCTTTACTTAAATAAATTTCTATTGCACTCACAATCTCTTTATCATCATCACACACTAATATATTGTACATATCCTCTTCTTCCTTTCTCTCTGCTATAAGTATAACACAGATTTATTAAATAAAAATAGAGCAATTATTAATTTTTTATTAACAAAAAGTCGAAAAGGGACGCCCCTTTTCGATTAATTTTTTAGTTCTATAAAATCATCAATTAATAGTTTTATAACTGCTATTACTGGCACCGCTAAGAACATTCCTAAAACTCCAAAATATGCTCCTCCTATTGTTACTGCAAATATTACTAATAGCGGGCTTATCTTTAATGAATCTCCTACTATCTTAGGATTTATTATATTAGCATCTATTTGTTGTAATATTGTTACAACTACTACCATCCATATTGCTTGTGCTATTCCTCCTGTAAAGAAAGTTATTACTGTAGCAAGTATTACTGCAATAATTGCTCCAAAATATGGTATTATATTAAATAAGCCTATCATGAATCCTAGTAATACAGCATATTTTACTTTTAATATTGACATTGCAATTGATGTTAAAATTCCTACTACTATAGCATCTAATATTTGACTTGCTAAGAATTTAAAAAATATTTCATTTGTTCTGTTAAAATATTTGTTAATTCTTTCATATGTCTTTTCTTGGAAAATTGCTCCAAGTAGTTTTCTTAAAAAATTAATAATTTGTGTTCTATCACTTAGAATGTATATAGAAACTATTATAGAAACGAATATATCAAATATTCCACCTAACATAGATACTATACTTTGTACATATCCTGTAAGAGCTTCTGTATTTATAATTTGTTTTAAATCTATATTTTGTATAGCATCAATTACTCTTTTTGTTACATCATTTTTTAATACAGAATCTTCTGGTAATGCATTTATTTTTTCAATTGCCACATTATAATAATGTCCAAAATTATTTGCTAAATCTACTACACTTTGTATTACTGGCGGAAGTATTACGTTTATTAGTATAACAAATAGTATAAGTACAATTATATATACAGTTATTATGCTTAATGTTCGTGCTCTTTTATTTACAAATTTACATTTTTTCACTCTTTTATATGTTTCTTCTATCTTTTTGCAAGGAACATATAAAATATATGCAATTAAAATTCCTGCTAAGAATGGCGAAATTATTTTCAAAAATCCTTTTATTGTATTTGCTATATTATCAAAATTATCTAGTACTTTATATACTCCCACTACTGCTATTGCAAGTGAAAACCAAAATAGCCACTTGGTCCACGCTCTATCTTTATTTTCCATTTTAATCTTGTCCTTTCTTTTTATATTTCTATTTGCAATTCTATAGGGCAATGATCACTACCCATTACATCAGAGTGTATTATGCTATCTTTTATCTTTTCTTGTATTGAGTTTGAAACTATAAAATAGTCAATTCTCCATCCAACATTTTTTTCTCTTGCATGCCCCATATATGACCACCATGAATAGCAGTTTTCTTTTTCTGGATATAAATACCTAAAAGAGTCTGTAAAACCTGCACTTAAAAGTTCTGTCATTTTATTTCTCTCTTCATCTGTAAATCCCGCATTTCTTCTATTAGTTTTTGGATTTTTTAAATCTATTTCTTCGTGTGCTACATTTAAATCTCCACAATATATTACTGGCTTTACTTCATCTAGTTTTTTTAAATATTTTCTTACTTCATCTTCCCATACCATTCTGTAGTCTAATCTTTCTAATTCTCTTTTTGAATTTGGTGTATAGCAATCTACAAAATAGAAATTTTCAAATTCCAAAGTTATTATTCTTCCTTCTTTATCATGTTCTTCTATTCCTAAGCCATAACTTACATTTAATGGTTTTTCTTTAGTAAATATTGCTGTTCCTGAATATCCTTTTTTCTCTGCACTATTCCAATATTGATAATATCCATCTAATATAAGTTCCAATTGACCTTCTTGCATTTTTGTTTCTTGCACGCAAAAAATATCTGCATCTGCCTTTTTAAAAAAATCCATAAATCCTTTATTTATAACAGCTCTTAATCCATTAACATTCCAAGATATTAGTTTCACTTAAGTTCCACCTTTCACATTTTATTCTTTAATACCTAAATTTGTAATTTTTTCAATTTCTAATAATGCATATATTGTAGCATAAATCTATTATATCGGCAAGCAATTTACAAATTATGTTAAATATGTTATACTATATATATAAGTTTGTAGTAAATTGAACAAGATAGCAATTAAAAGAAAGGAGATTTCTTTATGAAAAAATTAGCAACTCTTTTATTAACTTTATTGGCAGCAACTTTAATTACTGGTTGTAGTAACAAATCCTTAGAGATTAAGAGGTTACGTGACAAGCTAGAAATAGAGGAACGGCGCTCAGCAGGTTTACTAAGCGAAGTCAATAATCTAAAAGACGATAAATTAAAGTTATCTGCTCAAATTGATAGTCTAAATAGGGAAATCGTTAAACTAACCCAAGGCTCGTCTGACTTGAAGGTAGAAAATGCAGATTTGAAAAATCAGCTTGCTAACAGTAAGACAAGTTCAAGTTCTTCAGCTTCTTCTAGTAATTCTTCCAGTTCTAGCAATATTAACGATTTGCGTAACCAAATCAACGTTTTGAACGCAGATTTGAGCAATTACAAATCAAAATGTGAAATATTGCAGCAACAGCTTGATAGTCAAATCGCTGTAAACAAGAATTCTGCAGCTACGTCTTATATAGCAAATAAATTCTGGTATGATGGAAATACTTACACAAGTCCTAAAACAACTTGGTATTCAAAAATTACTTGCGAAAGTGGAAGCGAAATTACAGGCGATGTAATTATTGTTTCTCCAAATGTTGATCCTTTTAAACAAAGTAATGGATATACAGTTTATTGCTGTATGAGTACAAACGGATTCGTATATAGTTCCAATACTCCGTATTTAACAAAAATTAAAACTGGTAACTAGCTTCTTGTTCAATGAAGAAGAACTCTAAATAAGTTCTTTTCAAACTAAAAGGTGCACTTATTTGTGCACCTTTTATATTTTTGTATTTTCATTTATTATTTAACAGTCTTTTAAAATTCATATACATAGCATTCTAATGTCTTTCTACCATATTGTAATGCTTGACTATGTGAACCCATATATACGTCTAATTTGCTATTTGATATAGCTCCACCTCTATCTTGTACTACAAACCATCCTCCATTTGGCTTGTCTGCCAAAGCTGGTATATAAATAACTGTCCCCATTTTGTAGCCTTTTCCTGCTGCTAGTGTATACCACGCTGTTGCTTTAGCACCTGAAGCTGTTATTCCATTAGTTTTACCACAACATTTTGCACATGAACAATATGCTGATGTATTAAAACTTTTTACTGTTGGTGTTATTCCTTCAACTGATTTTGCAAGTGTTGTTGACGCTGTAAGTGCTGGATTTGATGTTCTATTTACAGTACTTCTTGATGTAACTTGTATTGTTCTAACCTCTACAATTTTATTTACAGGTTCTTTTATAATTACAGATGAAATCTCTTTTCTTTCGATTTCTACATCATTTTGAATTTTAACTTTATATGTTACTTCTTTTAATCCATCTACACCATTTTGAACTATTTTATTTTGCTTTTTACCTTCTCCTGTTGCCTCTTTTGTAATTGTTTCGTATGGTATTACTACTTGCTCCACAATTATCTTTTCTACTGTACTATTATAAGTTGATAATATTTGCTCTGTAGATATACTTTCTTCTACTTCTGCAACTTTCTGTTCTACCTCAGTTGCCTTTGATATTTTTATAGTTTTATTATCTGAAATTTCTTCATTTATACTAGGTACTGACACTTCATCTTCTAATATTGTAATATGATTTTCTTTTAATATATCACCAACATTAGTTTTTGCTGTTAGTACTGTCATTTCGTAGCCACTTGAAAGCACAATTTTTACATTTACTATTTTGGCACTTGTAGCCATAACACCAATGCTTGTAACAAATATAAGTATTAAACTAATACCTAATATTTTGAACAATGATACTGATGCTTTATCGTTTGCTTTGTTCATAAAATTAATTCCCTCCTTTTATGTAACAACCATATTATAACATTTAATCCTTTTCGTGTCAAATTTTAGAAGCTTGTCTGCATTAAGCCTATATCAAGGATTTCAAGATTATATAATATTGACAGTAATGCATAAAAATTCCGCTAAGGCTTGTATACTATACATTATATGCTTATAAATAAAAAATATGAATAATATTATTTTTTTATATTAAATATATTCATAGCATTATTATATGTTTGATTTCCTACGTCTTCTAAAGTTAAGCCTTTTATCTCTGCTACCTTTTGTGCTACAAGTTTTACATTTCTGCTGTCATTCCTTGTACCTCTTTTAGGCTCTGGTGCTAAATATGGACTATCTGTCTCTATTAATATTTTTTCTATTGGTACCATGCTTACCACCTCTTCTGCATTTTTCGAATTTTTAAATGTTATTGGCCCTGCAAAAGATATATAAAATCCTAATCTTAATCCTTCTTTTACAAGCTCTCTATTTAGAGGGCAACAATGAAAAATCCCTTTATTTGCTACATTATTTTCTTTTAAAATTTTCAAAGTATCATCCACCGCTTCTCTCGTATGGATAACTATTGGCAAGTTACATTTATTGGCAATCTCTATTTGTAATTTAAACATTTCTTTTTGAATTTCTTTATTTTCTTTGTTCCAATAATAATCTAGACCTATTTCTCCAATTGCTACAATCTTTTTGTTTACATCTTCGTTAATAATTTTAACTAATTCATCTAAAAGTTTAGATATATCTTGCTCTGATTCAGGTACATCATTAGGTGATATTCCCACAATAGAATATATATTTTCGTATTTATTTGCTATTTTTAAACTTTTTTCAGAAGACTCTAAATCATATCCTGCACAGATAAACTTTGTAATACCGTCTTCAAAAGTTTTTTCTATTATCTCTTCTCTATCTGTATCAAATTTTTCATCATTGTAATGTGAATGTGAATCAAAGAAATTCATAATAGCATGTCCCCTTTCTAACAAATTTAATTCCATGTTGCAACACAGTTTGCTACTGCATATTCTTTTATATGTGATAAACTTAAATCGATTTCTACTTTTGAGCTAATTTCATTTTTAAAATTAACATATGGTCTGCCTTCTTTATCATTTAATATTTCTACGTCTTTCCAGTCTAAATCATATTTACTATTTAGTCCACTGCTAACTGCTTTTAATACCGCTTCTTTAGCTGCAAATCTTGCTGCATAATGTTCATATTTTGTTATGCCTTTACTATTGCAATATTGTATTTCTTCCTTAGTGTACACTCTATCTAGAAAATTTTCGTCTGTACTTATAATTGCTTTTTCAAGTCTTTTTACTTCTATTATATCTACACCACATGTAACTTTCATTTTTATTGACATTCCTTTCATAAAAGAATTGTAATTATTTACAATTCTGATTCTTACATTATTATAGTATACCGCCACATTTAAAATAACTTTTGACAACTTAAAAACTTTGATTATTTTTATAACATTCTTGCTAAAATCAAAGGACGTATATATAAATTACGTCCTTAATTTGTTATTTTGTATAGTAATTTGCATTTAAATCTTCTGCCAAATACCATCCATCTATAAAATCTATATATAAGTTATTTTCCATTTTATATGTTGGCTCTACTATTACTTTTCCACTTTGATTTAAGCATCCCCATTTTCCGTCTTTCTTAACAGCAACATATCCATATTTGTTTTGTTCTGTAGCATCATCATAAATGTAATCTACTACAACTATTCCTTTGCTATTAACATATCCATATTTTCCATTCTTTTTACTTAAGAAGATTGTGTTAGTAGCTAGTATCTCTGTATTTTCCTTTTCTTCTAGTTTAAAGTTATAGTATTTATAATCATCATTTACTCTAATTCTAATATAATTTTTACTTGTATTTATTTCTGAGACAATACCTGTTTGTTTTACTTCAAAATTTCTATTTAATAATTCTGTAATTTGTTCTGCTTTTTGTGCTCTAATAAAGTCTGCCTCTTCATCATATATAATGCTTTCATATTCAAATGGTAATTTTTCTTGATTTGTAATATCTATCATTCCATATTTTCCATCTTTTTTAGCAATGTATGTATTTGTAAATGCAAATGTCATTTCTTCATATGTAGGTTCTATTACTGTTTCACCATTTATTGTAAGAACTCCATATTTTCCATCTTTTTTAACTATTACATTTTCTAAATTTATAGATTTAACATCTTCAAAAGAATTCTCTAAGAACTTTTCTCCGTCTGTATTTACTATCTTCCATACACCTGCTTCTTTAACAGCATACATGTTATTTCCATATATATTCTTTATATCATCATATATTGTATCTAAAGCTTTTGTTTTATCATAGTTAATTACTCCATATTTTCCATCTTCTGCTTTTACTATAAATCCATTTTCTGTCTTATTAGTTAATGCTTTTATCTCTACATACTCATTATCTATTATTGTATTTCCTATGTTATTAACTATACCTTGTTTACTATCTTTTACTGTTACAAATACATTTTTTACACCTAATACAGCTTCTATTTTATCGTACTCTGCAGGCAATATTAAATTACCATTCATATTGATTAGTCCGTATTTGCCATCTTTTTGAACTTTTAAAACACTTTCTTCATACCAAAGGTTATTTGAAGAGTCTACATTAGTTATTGCTTCTACTTTGTCATAGTTTGTAAATATTGGTGTATTTTTTTCATTTATAACCTTTGTATTATATGTATTATTTTCGTAGTCTACATCAGTCATGCAAATAAATACTGGTTTTGTATTATCTGGTATTACTATCATTTCATCATAGCTAGGCTCTATAACTACTTGTCCCCTAGTGTTTATTACTCCCCACTTATCATTTTCAAACACTGTGTAATATGCAAGTGGGAATGTTTTTTCACCTGTGTTTTTATTATCATTTAGCAAGTTTTTTATTCCATACACAAACATTATTATTACTAATATTGCTATTATTACCGCAAAAACTTTTTTCATATTAAGTTTTGGTTCATCATCATATCTTCTACCTTTATTTCTACTCATACTTTTTTCTCCTATATGGTTATTTCCGTAATATTTGCCCTCTTTTTATGTATGTACATTATAACATATTTTTTTAGAATTTCAAGTAGTTGATTTTAGATTATTAGATGCTAAGCAAGTTAAATTTTAGTGTATACAATAACATGTCATATAAATAATTACTGTTGCGGCAGCATTTCTCCATCCAGAAAAACTTACCGTTACTATTCCTGTGTCAGAGTTATATGTTATAGAAGTATCGCTTATATATGAACCACAGTTTTCCAAGCCTCCTGATGATGTAGGGTTATGTGCATATCTAGTAGAAACACAAAAATTCTTTTCACTTAAATTTTTATAATTTTCTATGCTACTTGCACTATACGTTAATGTATATTTATTTTCCCTATAGCTTATTGATTGTGTTTTTGTTCCTAAAGATACTTTGTCATAATTAGAATTCTTATTTTGAGCACTTATTTTGCTCTTAGTATCATAATATCCAGCTTTTGGTATAGTTAAATATATATACGAATCATCTGAGCTTGTGCTCCCAGCTTGTATTGTTTGTCCTGCATAATTTGCCATCGTTCCTGTTATTAGCTTTCCGTTTTTATAAGCCGTATAGCTCTTTAAAATTTGACTTTCTGATGCAGTTACTTTTCCTAATGTTGTTTTTAGATTTGCTAGTTCTGTTGCCTTTATTGTTAAATCTGCATTTTGATTTTTCAATTCGTTATTTTTATTGCTTAATTCATTTTTTTCATTCTCTATTGTTTTTATTTTTTCATTAAGTTCTGCTATTTTTTTATCCTTTTCATCTCCACTTTGAGACATAGATTCTAATAATTCTTTTTGTCTTTCTACATCTGCTTTTAATGACTCTATTTCTGTTCTTAAGTTTTCTGCTTCTGTCTTATTTTTTGTATTTTCTTCTGTCATTTTATCTAATTGTTCTTGTAAGTTCTTTATTTGTCCTTCTAGTAGTTCTATTTTTGCTTTATTTTCTGTGTAACTTCCAGAAGTTGTTATTGTTCCTTGATATATATCTGACAATCTTATATCATATCCATTATCTTTTAAAATTATTGTATCTTTATCATCTTGCAATGTTCCATATTTCGATATGATATCTTCCACCTGTGCTTGCTCTAATTCTTCATTTCTTTGTATAGCTTCTACTTGCGCATCTAATATTTCTGTACCTATCTTTTCTTTTGCCTCAGATGTTATTTGTAACCTTTTGGCTTCTCTTGCTTTTGCAAATATTCCGTTGCCTCCAACAGTCATGCTTATTGCTATTCCTGCTAATACTATTAACACTATTATTGTTACAACCAATGCAATTAATGTTATTCCTTTTGATTGTTTTGTTGCTATTTCTATGTACCTGTTTCTTTTTTCTTTTAATTTTCTCATTATTATGCCTCCTTATTTTTTTAATTTACATTTTTATTTTTCAATAA
The DNA here is from genome assembly GCA_934153805.1 of uncultured Clostridia bacterium. Lineage (GTDB taxonomy): Bacteria > Bacillota > Clostridia > TANB77 > CAG-508 > UMGS1663. The sequence goes on from CAKPFO010000005.1 coordinate 67,568, forward strand.
CCAACCTTTAAAAATGACCTTTAAAAATTAACTATTTAAATTCATTTTCTTCTTTAAAATTATACTTTATTTGAAATTTCAAAAAATTTGTTCCTATATTTTCCTTTTCTAAATTTTAGCAACCTTATAATCTCTACTCTTGCCCCCTAACAGAAAATTTTATTCATAAAATTTTCTGCGACTCAAGTAAATTGATTATTTTAATTATAAATTAAGACTAGTGGGGACCGCTTTAGTATATGTTAATGCGCCAGCATTTACATATACTTAAGTGGGGAAGGCTTAATTTATAATTAAAACAATCAATTTACCCCACTGCAGTCAATAAATTTACACACCAAAAAGAGATAGAAAACTCCACTAATTTTGCATATCACAAAAAAGTAGAATCTTTCTATCTCTACTATCATCTATTTTTATTTCATTTAAACTATCTGTGTGTGTGTGTGTGTGTGTGTGTACAGCCACAACGGTTTTAGCTTTCGTCATTTTTTATATTTCTCCTTTGTTAA
>CAKPFO010000006.1 GCA_934153805.1 uncultured Clostridia bacterium
TCTGTAGACATACTTGACATTGCTTTTCTTAAAGCAAATACAGTTTCTAATTCTTTTGGAGTTAATAATTTTTCTTCTTTTCTTGTTCCAGATTTATTTATATCTATTGCTGGGAAAATACGTTTTTCTGAAAGTGCTCTATTTAAATGTACCTCCATGTTTCCTGTTCCTTTAAATTCCTCAAATATTACATCGTCCATTCTACTACCTGTTTCTATTAATGATGTAGCAAGTATTGTTAAGCTTCCTCCATGTTCAATATTTCTTGCTGCACCGAAGAACTTTTTAGGTTTATGTAATGATGCTGGATCTATACCGCCAGATAATGTTCTTCCTGATGAAGGAACTACTAAGTTGTATGCACGTGCAAGTCTAGTGATACTGTCTAATAATATAACAACATCTTTCTTATGTTCCACAAGTCTTTTAGCTCTTTCTAAGACCATTTCTGCAACTTTTACATGATTTTCTGGTAATTCATCGAAAGTTGAATATATTACCTCTCCTTTTATAGAACGTTTCATATCTGTTACCTCTTCAGGACGTTCATCAATTAACAATACAATTAATTCTATTTCTGGATTATTAATACTAATGCTATTAGCAATCTTCTTTAACAATGTAGTTTTTCCTACTTTTGGTGGAGCAACAATTTGTCCTCTTTGTCCCTTTCCTATTGGGCACATTAAATCTATTATTCTCATTGCATATTCATTTGGTGTTGTTTCTAGTCTAATTCTTTCTTCTGGATAGATAGGTGTTAAGTCATCAAATTTAATACGTTTATAGGCTTTTTCAGGAGCATCTCCATTTACTTCTCCTACAAATATTAATGCTGGGAATTTTTCCCCTTCTTTAGGTAGCCTTGCAATACCTTTTACTTTATCTCCCTTATCTAGTCTAAATCTTCTAATTTGAACAGGAGAAACATATATGTCTCTTGGTGTAGATAGATAATTTGAACCTCTTAAAAATCCATATCCATCTGGTAAAATTTCTAAAACACCTTCAACAATTCTATCATCTTCACTAGTTAGTTTATAACCTTGTCCAGCTTCTAAAACTGGTTCGTCTTCTGCTTGCTCAGCTCTTAATACAGGGTAAAAACTTCTTTTTGTTTCTGGCTCTGTAGTTTCTTTCTTTTCTTCTTTTTCTGTATTAGAATTAATAATTTCTAATAGTTCTTCTTTTTTTAATTTTGATACATTTTTTACGCCTTGTTCTTTTGCGATTTGACGTAATTCTACTAATGTTTTGCTCTCTAAATTCATACAATTAGCCCCTTTCAATTTTTTTGGTTAATTACCTTATTTAATTGCTTTTTATATTGGATTTCTAAAGAAATTAACTTTTTATATTCTAGGAAAGCTTTTATAGCTTTCTGTAAAAGATAAATATGGCAGAATTTAGAATTTGTAGCATCACAAAATCTAAATTCTGATTTTTTTGATTAAACTTCATATTTAGTATACCATAAATTGGAAAAAAAGTAAAGAAAAAAATAGAGCTATTCACTCTATTTTGTAATATCTATATATACTCTTTCATTAGGTAAATACATTCCTAATTTTTCTCTTGCTACTTTTTCTATGTATTCTGAAGAATTTACATTTTCTTTTATTTCTAGTAAAGATGTTTTAGTTTCTTCTTCTTTAGCTAGTGATGTTTCGTATTTTTCTACATCACTGTTATATGTATTTAGCATTTTTTGCTGTGATATAAAAATGTTACAAACATATGCTAAAACTATAAATAATAATATTTTTTTATAATGTTTTTTTAAAAGTTTCATAAAATAAATCGCTCCAGCTTTCCAATAATTTCCTATATATTATATTTTTCTACATTTCTCTTTTAAATCCTTCTTTCCGTAAGAAAAAAATTTAACTTTTTTTAATTTTTTTGTCGGTTTTGATATTTTACTGCATATATTTAGAATATTTTTTCTTACATTTATTACTATAAACGAAAAAGGTTTTAAAATCTTTTTTAAAATTCTCCATAATAACTTTAAAGGATATAAAATGACTTTTTTTACAAAGCATATGATAGATACATTTATTTTAATAAAATATTTACTAATTGTAAAAATGTATATAAGGATACCAAATGCCAGCCCTACTACTACATAGCTTCTTATTTCTCCGTTGTTAAATTTAAATAGCATAAATAAGAAAAACAAACCGCTAAAAATCCAAAAAATAATATCTTCTATATATGTAATAATGTCAGGTGTTTTAAAAGATTTTCTTAAAATTCTAAATATGTCAAAAAATATACCAATAGCAATTCCACTAATGGTAAAAATTAATAATGAATATAATTGCATTGCTACTGTATTATCCAAATTTTTCACCTTCTATTTAAATATTTTGCCAAGTAATCCAGATGATTTCTTATCTAAATCATTTTCACTGTAGGCTAAGTTGTAAATTTCGCCTTCTACGATTACTTCTGATGTATCTATGCTTAACTTGTTAATTCGTAGGTTGTCTCCCTTTACTGTTAACAGTCCTAGTTCTGTTTCTACAATTACAACTTGATCATCAAAACTAAGAACATCTAATACTCCAGATATACTAAGCTTTTCTCTGTTTTCTAGTACTAGATTTTGAATAATAGAATTATTGGTTGTTTTTCTTTCATCAATCGGCATTTGGATTCCTCCTTATATATTTTTAGAAGTTTTTTATTAATAAAGAACTTCTTGTTAATAAATATATATTCAGGTCTTGTCTATTTTAGAACAAAAGATTATATTTGAGTCTATATAAAATTATGCATCTCCTTTAGAAACTTTAAATGTAATAAAATAAAAAAGAACAAATCCTTAATTTAAGATTTGTCCTTACGATTTAAAAGGCTATAAGAGTTATTAATATTAAAATCCATATTAATATAAACAAACCAGCTTTTATAAGTAGCCTTTTTAGTTTGTATTCTCTTGCTTTTTCTATATTTTTCACATTCTTTTCTGGCATTAGTTCAAAGTTGTTTAAAAATTTTTCTAAATCTTTTTGATTTACAAATAATATTGGCAATTCTACATTGCTAATGTTTCCATTTGGAGCTTTATATAATATTATTAGTCTAAAATATTCTCTCTTTTTTATAAATATGCGTTCATATTTTTTGTCGATAAATACATTTTTTAAGTCTTTGTATGCAATTATAATTTCTTGCATGTTTGTTTTTATGCTCATGTTATTATTTTTACAACTAATTGTAAAAGTGTTGCAATATATAGAGAACATAAGAATTAAGGCATACATAAAAAGTACTAAACTCAATAATCGCATATTTGAATGGAATGTAATTACCAAGATTACTGCAATTAAAATTAGTATTATAGGTATAAGTTTAGGATAAGATTTTATTAAGTTACCTACTCTTGCTTTAAAGATTATATTGCTATTAACATCCTTTATTTCTTGTAATTTTCTGTTTTTAGTTTTTTCATATAATATATTTAATTTGCTTTTACTTGTTTTTTTACTTTTCTTCATTATTTTATTCCTTCTTTTGAGTTCAAATTTAAATTTAGCATAGTTTGAATTGCGTTCCTATTGCTGATTATTATATTTTAAATAGCTATCAATAAATCCGTTTAGATCTCCATCCATCACTGCTTGTACATTGCCAACCTCATAATTTGTTCTGTGATCCTTTACCATTGTATATGGGCAAAATACATAGGAACGAATTTGACTTCCCCATGCTATATCCATTTGATTTCCCTTCAAATCCTCTATTTTGTCCTTATGTTCTTTTTCTTTTCTATCAAGTAATTTAGACTTTAACATTTTCATTGCTGTCTCTCTATTTTGAATTTGTGAACGTTCTGATTGGCAAGACACTACTGTATTTGTAGGAATATGTGTAATTCTAACTGCTGAAGAAGTTTTATTTATATGTTGTCCACCTGCTCCAGAAGCTCTATATGTGTCTATTCTTAAGTCATCTGGATTTATATCTATTTCAATATCTTCTGTTATTTCTGGCAAAACTTCTAATGAAGCAAATGATGTATGTCTCCTTCCGCCACTGTCAAAAGGAGATATTCTAACTAGTCTATGTACCCCCATCTCCCCTTTTAAATATCCATATGCATATGGTCCGGAAATTAATGCAGTTACACTTTTTATTCCAGCTTCGTCTCCCTCTAAATAGTCTAATTCTTTTACCTCATAACCATTATCTAAAGCCCATCTTGTGTACATTCTATAAAGCATTTGAACCCAATCACAGCTTTCTGTTCCGCCTGCACCAGGGTGTAAAGTTATTATTGCATTATTTGCATCATATTTTCCAGAAAGAAGAGTATTTATTTCTAATTTTTCTATACTTTTTTCTAATTCTTTTATCGAAATATTTAGTTCTCTTTCTAAAGATTCATCAGTCTCAATTGATAATATTTCATTTAGCTCTATAGCATCTGCTAAATTATTATGAATTCTTTTATATTCTTCAGTTTTACTTTTTATATTGTTTATATCTTTAAGTACAGCAGATGATGTTTTGCTATCGTTCCAAAAATCTGCTACAGTTGTTTTATCTTCTAATTCTTTTAGATTTTGTTCTAATTTTGTGATGTCAAAGAGACTCACCCAATTGTTGCAATTTTATTTTTAAAGAATTTAATATTCTTTTATTTTCTTCAAAATCTATCACTTTATCACTCCCCTACTCTTTGCTTGAATAATCTTTTTCCTTTTCATATTTTATGTGTTGTACACCTTTTTTATCATAATCATCTAGAAAATGATGTACCTCACCATCTTTTACATAGGAAATAATTGTGTTTAAATTTACATTTTTGGCGCTATTGTATATGTTCATATCTACTTTATCGTATATTTTTCTTAATTGTTTTAATAATTGCTTCATTTCTGCTCTTTTAGAACCTATAAGATTATCTCTATTAATATTTTCTGTAACCTTACATGCACATTGTAAAAAATCTAATTTATTTCTTTCTTTCCATTTTATAATGTTTTCCTCTTTTACATAGTATAGAGGTCTAATTAATTCCATTCCTTCATGAAAAGTGCTATGCAATTTAGGCATCATTGTTTGCATTTGAGAACCATATAACATTCCCATAAGTATTGTTTCTACAACATCATCAAAATGGTGCCCAAGTGCAATCTTATTACATCCTAATTCTTTCGCTTTTCTATATAAATGACCTCTTCTCATTCTTGCACAAACATAGCAAGGATGATCATCTATTTTCTCTACCACCTCAAAGATATTGCTTTCAAACATTGTAATTGGTATATTTAACAATTTTGCATTACTTATTATTTTTTGTTTATTTATTTCGTTATATCCAGGGTTCATTACAAGAAATACTAGCTCAAAGTTGATTTTACCATGTCTTTGCAACTCTTGCATGCATTTAGCAAGTAGCATAGAGTCCTTTCCACCAGATATACATACAGCAATTTTATCTCCGTCTTGTATCATTTCAAATTCTCTAATTCCTTTTGTGAATTGATTCCATATTTTTTTACGATATGTAGTCATAATGCTTCTTTCTATTTCTTCATGTGTTTCCACTTTCTATTTCATTCCTTTCAAACGGTGTTACCTTATTATATGTATATTAACCTATGATATTTCAATAAATTTTCTCTTATTATAACATTTTTTTACATACACATATCTATTTTTTTATACAATCTAATTTGCTTTTTGAAATAATATCTTTAATAACCTCTCCTGCTATCATTAACCCTGCTACTGAAGGAACAAAAGATATGCTTCCAGGTACTTGATTTCTTTCAGCACATTTTCTTTTTGTTCCTGGAGGGCAAATGCAATTAGTTTTGCAACTGCACTCTAAAGTTTCATCTGGTTTAATTGGCTCTTCTTTAGAATATATTACTTTTAGGCTGTCAACTTCCCTCTTTCTTAATTCTTTTCTCATAACTTTAGCAAGTGGACATATACTTGTTTTATAAATATCTGTAATCTCAAATCTTGAAGGGTCAAGCTTGTTTCCTGTCCCCATAGCAGAAATTATTGGAATATTTAACTTTTTACATTGCATTACAAGTTCAATTTTAGCAGTCACAGTATCAACGCAATCTACTACATATGACAAGCTTTCATTTATAATATTAGTTTCAGAATTTGGCATATAAAATTCTTGGTAAGTTTCTACATTAGCTTTGGGATTTATTTCTAAAATTCGTTCTTTTGCTACATCTACTTTATATTTTCCTATTGTTTTTCTGGTTGCTATTATTTGTCTATTTAAATTAGTTAAACAAATTTTATCATCATCTATTAATACAAAATTTGATACTCCAGCTCTAACTAAGCCTTCTACAACAAATGAGCCTACTCCTCCTATTCCGAATATGGCTACCTTTGCATTATTTAATTTTTCTATTCCTTCTTTTCCTATTAATAATTCCGTTCTTGAAAATTGATTTAGCATTTTATTATATTCCTTCCTTAAATTTCTTTAATATTATACTATAGTAAAGTTGATTTATCAATATATTTAAACTTTTAAAATACTGGTTTCTACAATTTTTTCATTATAAAGTCAAAATAGGTAGAAAACTTAAAAAGTCTTCTACCTATTTTGCATTACTATTTAGTTCTTCTAGATTCCGTAATTACTAAAAATCTCTTCGATTTCTTCACGTGCAAGGTATTGCTTTTGCATTAAGCGGTTGGATAATTCTGTTAGCACATCTTTTCTTTGCTGTAATGATTTAAAGGCCTCATCATTGGCTTCAGCTACAACCTTATTTACATCTTTGATTGTAATTTCAGATAATTTATCATTAAATGCTTCGTTGCCATTTATGCATACTAACTTAGAATGTCCCATTGCGTAATTATTAATCATTTTATAAGCTAACTCCGTAGCTCTTTGCAAATCATCAGCAGCTCCAGTTGAAATTTCACCCAGCATTACTTTTTCAGCAGCTCTACCACCCAATATTTCTTTGATTTTGTTAATTAGTTGCTGCTTTTCTACTAATATTTCATCCTTTTCGTTAATTAATGTGTATCCTCCTGAAGTTCCTCTAGGTATTATAGAAATTTCAAGAACTTGCTCATTAGCAGCTATTCTTGCAAGAACAGCGTGACCAGCCTCATGAATTGCTATTGCCTTTTTAGTATCTTCGTCTATTGATATGTTCTTTTTCTGAACTCCCAACATTACTTTAACAATAGATTCATTTATTTCTTCATTGCCTATATACTCCTTTTCACCTCTGGCTGCTAAAATTGCAGATTCATTTAAGATATTGCTTAAATCAGCACCAGTTAACCCTGTTGTCTTTTTTGCAATCTCTTCTAAAGAAACATCTTCTGCTAATTTTTTGTTCTTAGAATGAATTTTTAAAATTTCCTTTCTTGCATTTTCATCTGGCATAGGCACATAAATATGTCTATCAAATCTGCCTGGTCGTGTAATTGCAGGGTCTAAAACCTCATAATTATTAGTAGCTGCTATTATAATAATATTATCTTCGCTGCTATCAATACCATCCATCTCCTCCAGAAGCTGATTCAACGTCTGCTCACTGTAATTATGCTCTCTATATCTTTCTTTTGCAACAGAATCAATTTCGTCAATAAAGATAATGCATGGAGAGGCTTTTCGAGCTTTCTCAAATAGGCTCCTTACTCTTAAAGCACCTACACCTACGTATATTTCGTCAAAACTCGAGCCATTTACTGCAAAAAATGGAACTTTTGCTTCGCCTGCAATGGCTTTTGCAAGCAATGTTTTTCCTGTTCCAGGCTTTCCATACAATAGAACTCCTTTTGGAATTTTAGCACCGATTTTTTCGAATTTTTTTGGATTCTGTAAAAATTCAACAATTTCTTCAAGCTCGTACCTTTCTTCATCAATTCCAGCAACATCTTCAAATGTTAAATCAGAATGGTATTGCTCTATTTTCATGTTTCCAAAATTTGCAGAAGCTGAAACTACTATTGAAATAAAAATGATAAGTACAATAAAAAGTGCAATCTTAATAATAAATTTTAGATTTCTAATATTGTACTCTATGTAGTTTCCTTTTTCTAACTGTTCGGTAACCAAACTACTAATTTCATCAGCACTAGAAACATTCGTACTGCAGACTGAACCGTCTTTTAACTCAATCTTTGCCTTTCCGTTTTGGCTATTGACCGTTAGCTTTGCTACTTTGCCGTCCTGGATATAGCTTATGGCTTCGGTATAAGATATTTTCCGGGTATTTCGGTGACAGAAAAATACTATTCCAAAAGTAGCCACTAAAAGCAATAAAACAATTACAAGATATTTCCGCCTTTTTTTCATAATTACTCATCCTTTCTTAAATACTTAATTAAGTTTTTGAGGTACATAATATTTTTTGTGGACTCATTATATTACATTTTTATACATTTTTCAATATTTTATGTAGATTTAATTTTATTTAATTTTCTTCCTTCAAGTTGTTGCTAATATTACAGCCAAGCATTTCCTTTTAAAGGTTTAAACTTATTTTCTATGAGGGCCTTTATTCCTTTAGATTTGAATGAGCTTTGTCAAAAATTAGTTGAAGTAGATGGACTTCACTTTTTAAAAGGTGGCGGCCATAGCTACTCAGCCGGTTTAACTGCTACAGGGAACTATGAAGATATCCTTCATAGCTTATATCTTCAATTAGATGCAGCATTGGCGTCGTTGGCATAAAAATAAAAATCCAAGGGTCAGTCACCCTTGGATTTTTTATAGTTTCTACTTATTTCTTATTTTACTGTTCTATTTGCTACAACGTTTTTATACTTCTTACTACTTCTACAAGTAGTTAATGTGTTCCTATATTATCAATATGATATTTTTATCAAAACCTATTGTCTAGTAAATGCAAGTTCTTTTTCTTCTTGTGCTATACTTTTTTCCAATAATTCTGGTTTTTTAATATACTTATTAAATAATTTAAATGAACTTGCATAATAATAGCCATCGCAGATTCTCTCGTCACCTACAAAAGCAATAGAAATACATTTTTCTTCAATAATTTCTTCGTCTTCATGAATAAAATCTTTCTTTTTCTTCCCCATTGCAAAAAACAAACTAGTTGTTCCAAAATTATACAAGTGATGATAAATAGCATCTATTCCTAATGACCCTACATTAGTTAAAAAAGCACTTGTATGAAATGGGCTAAGTTCTATAATTTTTTTAGGTAACAATCCATATTTATCCAATAACTTGAAAATGCCAACGACTAATTTTAATATAATATTAGGTGTTTTTCCTAACTCATATACTAGCTTGTCCATATTGTTCTTTGTTTTTATGTCTTTATTTTCTACAATAGCATTTTCTAATTTTTCTTTTATATCTAAAATTGTCTCTTCCCCTGTAAATTTTAATTTTAGAACAGTTTCTGGTGCATTATCTTCTAAACTCTTTTTTATAGTAAGTGAAACAAAAATATCATTTCTGTCATAAGTTCTTCCATCCATAACAAATCTATTTAACCATGGTCTTTCATATATAGTACGTATTATAGCTGCATAAATAATGTGCATATAAGATATTTTTACTCCCTCTTGAGCTTTTTTATTTATATAAGCATCCATAAATTTAATTGGTACATCTTGTCTAAAATATACCTGTGAATCATTTCTAGTTTTCATAATGTGTGGAATTATACGAAATAATAGTGACACATTTTTTACCCTTTTTCCATCTGAGCGAAATCCAAACATAATTAATCCCCTTTCCCATCTTTTATAATAGCATAAAAGCAGATAATTAGCAAGGCTAAACTATCTGCTTTTTAAGGACATTTTATATTTTACTCATTTCTTCCGCAACAGTTCTTATACTTTTTACCCGAACCACAAGGGCAAGGATCGTTTCTTCCTATTTTAGGTTCAGTATGTACTACTGGTGTATTTGTATTTGTTTTTGAAGGAGTAACTCCATCTAATGATTTTATTGCTGTATCTTCTAGGCTTGTATTTGTTATTTGAGCTGATTCTTGTCTAGATACCATTCCATCTTCTCTTTTTCTTGCATTTAAAAGGAATCTAACTACATCAACTTTTATGTTAGCAACCATTTCATCGAACATATCAAATCCTTCAATTCTGTATTGAACAACAGGGTCTTTTTGGCCATATGCTCTTAATCCAATTCCGTTTTTTAATTCGTCCATGGCATCGATATGATCCATCCATTTTTGGTCAACTATTTTTAACATTACAACACGTTCTAATTCTCTTAAGTTTTCGCTACCAAAGTCTGCTTCTTTTTGAGCATAAACCTCATGGATTTTGTCTTTTAATTCATTTATAACATCTTCTACATTTAGTTTTTCTTCTTTTAAAGAATGTAATTTATCTATACCAAAAGTAACTGTTATGTCTTGCATTAATGCTTCTTTATTTACATTTTCTTCAGTAAAATATGTGTTTGTTAAATCTTCAGCAACAGAATCCATCATTTTTAATATTTGGTCTTTTAAGTTTTCTCCATCTAAAACTTCTCTTCTTTGTTTATATATAATTTCTCTTTGTGTGTTCATAACATCGTCATAATTTAAAACATTCTTTCTTATGCTAAAGTTTCTATCTTCTACTCTTCTTTGAGCAGATTCTACAGATTTTGAAATCATTTTTGATTCGATAGGCATATCCTCATCTGCACCTAGCATGTTGTATACTGCTGTAATTTTGTCTCCACCAAATATTTTCATTAAGTCATCATCTAATCCTATATAGAATCTTGATTCTCCTGGATCTCCTTGACGTCCACTACGTCCACGAAGCTGATTGTCAATTCTTCTTGATTCATGTCTTTCTGTACCAATTATTTTTAATCCGCCAGCTTCGATTACTTTTTGCTTTTCATCTTTTATTTGTTCGTTATACTTATCTTCTAACTCTTTAAATCTCTTTCTAGCTTCTAATATTTGTTCATCGTCAGTTTCATTGAAAGCTGTTGCTTGCTCTATTAGTTCTTCAGGATATTTTTGCTTTCTCATTTCTTGTTTAGCTAGATATTCGCTATTTCCTCCAAGCATAATATCGGTACCACGTCCTGCCATGTTAGTAGCAATTGTTACAGCACCATATTTACCAGCTTGAGCAACTATCTCTGCTTCTTTTTCATGGAATTTAGCATTTAATACTTCGTGCTTAATTCCTTCTCTTTTTAATAAGCTACTTAATTTTTCAGATTTTTCTATTGATACTGTACCAACTAGAACTGGTTGACCTTTTTTATTGCTTTCTTTTATTTCATTTATAACTGCTCTAAATTTTGCGTTTTCGTTTTTGTATATAACGTCATGATTATCTACACGAACCATTGGTTTGTTTGTTGGTATTTCTATAACATCTAAGTGATAAATTTCCTCAAATTCTGCCTCTTCAGTCATAGCAGTACCAGTCATACCTGCTAACTTGTCATACATTCTAAAATAATTTTGGAATGTAATTGTAGCAAGTGTCTTTGATTCGTCAGCAATTTTTACACCTTCTTTTGCTTCTATTGCTTGATGTAAACCATTGTTGTATCTTCTTCCATACATAATACGTCCTGTAAATTCGTCTACAATTAGAACTTCTCCATCTTTTACGATGTAGTCTATATCTTTTTTCATAATACCATGTGCACGTAAAGCTTGATTTACATTATGTACTAATTCTGAGTTTTCTATATCATTAAAGTTTTCTAATCTAAATTCTTCTTCTGCCTTTTTTATACCCTTTTGAGTAAGAGATGCAGATTTTGCTTTTAAGTCTACTATGTAATCATATTTTTCATTATCTTCTGCTTGCTCAAAGTCTTTGACATCTTCTTCTACTATTACTTTTGCTTTTAATTTTCTTACAAAGCTATCGGCTTTTTTGTATAAATCAGAAGATTTATTTGCTCTACCAGAAATAATAAGTGGTGTACGAGCCTCATCAATTAAAATACTATCAATCTCGTCCACTATTGCATAATGTAATTTTCTTTGTACTAATTGGTTTTTATAAATAACCATATTATCTCTTAAGTAGTCAAATCCATATTCATTGTTTGTTCCATATGTTATATCACAGTTATATGCTTCTTGTTTTTGTGTAGGGTTCATTCCTGCAATTACAAGTCCTACGCTAAGACCTAAAAATCTATAAAGTTTTCCCATCCATTCACTATCACGTTTAGCTAAGTAATCGTTAACAGTAACAACATGTACACCTTCTCCTGTAAGTGCATTTAAATATACAGGAAGTGTTGCAACTAATGTTTTTCCTTCACCTGTTTTCATCTCGGCAATTCTACCTTGATGAAGTATAATTCCACCTATTAATTGAACATCAAAGTGTCTCATTCCTAATACTCTTTTAGATGCTTCACGAACTACTGCAAAAGCTTCTGGTAATATGTCGTCTAGTGTTTCTCCTTTGTTTAATCTATTTTTGAACTCATCTGTTTTTCCTCTTAATTCAGAGTCAGATAGTTTTGAAATTTCTTCTTCTAAGCCATTAATTTTAGCTACTATTGGCATTACTCTTTTTACTTCTTTTTCACTATATGTTTTAAATAGTCCCATGTTTTTCTTCCTTCCTTTTTTAGCATTTATACGAGTTAAACTATATCACTCTTTATAATAAAAATCAAGGAAAAATGTAAAAAAACAGTACAGTAATTTTACTACACCGTTTTTTACTAATTATTCAATTTTTATTCTCTTTGTAAGGAGCCCAGTCCGTTATATGAAAAGCATGGAGTACCATCATATAACAAATATAAATTTACTAGAACATCATCTTCTTTTCTCCTTACTGTTTGATATGCACGAGATAAAAGTTTTGGAGTTTCTAATAAATATTGGTCTTTACATGATATATCGGAATAGAACTTTGCATTTTTATCCGGAATATAATAATTACCGTCAAACGGAAAAAGCATATCTATAACTTCTTCATAAGTTGTTTTATAATCTACTGAAGTTGTCGTAGTATTGTTATTTTCCGTTGTTTCCTGTGTTTGACGACTAGTACATTGTTCTTTATAGTTTTCCTCAATATAGTTTTTAATTTGATTGTCTATCCGTATTTGAAATCCTTTATCTACAATAAAGAATACACAAACACCTAGAAATATAATTACTATTTTGCATAATACTTTTTTGATTTTGTCTGTCATGTTTTTTCTCCTTCCGCATTGCAATTGCAATTTGCTTGTTTACTGCAATATTATGTTACTTATTATAACATTTTTTTGTCCATAATACAAGCATATTTATTAAAATTACGACATATAAGTTATTAGAGAATCTTTTATTTAAGGAAGGAATTCATATGTTTATTTATAATATAAAATTAAGTGGTTCAAAGATGTTCAAAATATTATTTATTTTTATAATTGCTTTTGTAATTGCACTATGTGGCTTTATAGGATACAAAATTTATAGTGCTAGCGTTAATGCTAAAGACAATATACAGCAAACAGGACTTAATGAGCTTACCAACAAAAATTACTCTACAATTTTAAAAACCGTTCACGATGATATTGACTCTTATATTGGAACTAAAATTAAATTTTCAGGTTTTGTATATCGAGTATATGATTTGAATAAAGAGCAATTCGTACTTGGTAGAAATATGATTATAAGCTCTGATTTTCAAACTGTAGTTGTTGGATTTTTGTGTCACTATAAAGATGCCATAAATTTAAAAGATAACTCGTGGGTAGAAATTCAAGGAACAATAACTAAAGGTGATTATCACGGAAATATGCCAATACTAGAAATAACTTCTTTAAAACAAATTGAAAAGCCTAATAATGAATACGTATACCCTCCTGACGAAAATTATATACCTACCTCTGCTATTCTCTAATTTTGTTTAGGGACGCCCCTTTTTCGAAATTTTTTACAGAAAGGGACACTCCTCTATTTTTAGCAAGGGTGTCCCTTTTAGAAAATTTTTTCGAAAAAGGGGCGTCCCTAAAATAAAATTTTTTCGAAAAAGGGGCGTCCCTAAACGACTAAATTAAAAAACAAAGAAGTGACTAATTTTAATCACTTCTTTGTTTTTTTGTTTGAAAATAATTTTCAGTTTTTTCTAATTCAGTTTTATGACATAAGTGTCTCCATCTAAAGTCATAGATGCTTCGGCATATTCCTCTGCCACATAGTACAAAATAGCCAGTATCCCCATTCCGTCCTTTTCCATGTTGTTCACAGCTTTTTGAATAAGTCCTACTCTAACTCCATCGATTGTATTACTTGCCACTCTTATCATATTGCTACCTCCTTAGATGTTTTCCCCACAGTTACTTTACATATTATAACATATCTAACTATATATTGCAATTATTCTCGCTCAAAAATTGCTTTTGCTACCCCTTTATCTATCATTGTTCCAAAAATGTTTTTTAACATAATCAAAATGACTGGCCCTAGTAATAACCCTAATATTCCTATAAATTTAAAGCCTGTATACATAGCTATTAACGTAAAAATAGGATGAATACCTATTTGCCCTGACACTATACGCGGTTCTATAAATTGCCTTACTGCACTCATAATAAATAATAATATAAGTAGCAAAACTCCTAGTCTTATATCTCCATTAAACGCAGCTATAACAGCCCATGGAATCATAACTGTTGCAGAACCAAAGATAGGTAATGCGTCCACAAAACCTATTCCTAAAGCTGCAATTAGCGGATAGCCTACATTTAAGCCAACTATTTTAAAAATATATAAACCTATAAGTGAAATTATAAAAGAAACAATTACAAGTATTGCTTCTGCCTTTATTAAAGCTCCTAGCGATGATGTCATTTCTTTTATAAATTTAATTATTTTTTTAACCCATAATTCAGGAAAATGATGTTCGAGTTGGTCTAACATATATATTTTGTCTGTGCAAATAAAGTATAGTGACAAAATGGTAATAACAACATAGATTCCTATTGTTGGGATAGATGTTATCATATTTAAAATATTAGTTAATACTTGTTTTAGCCAATCAGATACTGCACTAAATACGTTTGTCATTGATTCCTGGATTGTATTTATTATTTCACTTGACAAATTTAGCTTGCTTAAATCTACTTTTGAGATTATTTCTTGAAATCTATACGAAATTTTTTCAAAATATCCATTTAAGCCTTTTAGCAAATTGGTAGACTCCGTAATTAATGTTATTATTCCCCAAGCACATAATCCAATTATAATTGATAAAGAAACGACAAATACTATTATTGCACTTGTCCTTCTTTTTAGTTTAAAATGCCTCATCAAATATCTAATTACAGGTTCAATTATTAATGATAATAGAAATGCTATTAAAAATGGCATATAAAAAATAGCAAATTTAAATGCTATAAATATTCCTAAGCAAGTTAGAGCAAAGACTAATAATCTTTTAAAAACTTTAGACCAATAATTCATATCAACTACCATACACATTTCTCCTATGTATACTTTTTATATAATTTTATGTATTTTGGTGCTAATTTATACATGGGTTTATTACTATTGTGGTAATTTTTAAAAATTAGAAAAACGAGCTACTATATGAATATATAATAACTCGTTTTTCTGATTTTACAATAAATTTTTACTCTGCATTTCTTTTGTTGCATCCACAAATATTTTCAAATGTCTCCCCTATCTTCTCATCACTTACATTTGCATTTTTTGCTAAATCTCCTAAACTAATAATACCTACTATTTTATTGTTGTCATCTACTACTGGGAGTCTTCTTATTTGATATTCTCCCATTAACTTTTCAGCCTCTGAAATTTCACAGTTTTCATCACAACAGCATACTTTACATGTCATAATTTCACTTACAGGTGTTGTTTTAGCATCTTTGTCATGAGCAATACTTCTTAGTATAACATCTCTATCTGTTACTAAACCTACTATATTTTGAGAATTATCACATACAGGAACACATCCTATGTGATTATCACACATTAATTTTGCACAATCTTTTATTGTGTTACTTGGCTTTAAACAATAAACATCGCCACACATACAATCTTTTACTTTCATATCCACTAACATTCCTTTCTTAGGAACACATTAAGCTAAAAAATTTTTTAAAGCAAAATTGTACCTTTTATATTTTTAAATGTTTTTACATTTAACATTATTATTTTGTCCAGTTAGTTTTTTTATATGATATGAAATTTCTTCAAACTTTTTTGCAATAATATTTACCATAATTTTCCAAAATAAACACATAAGCATTAAATATAAAATTTAAATGTAATGACGAATGTGCATAAGAAAATTTTAGAAATTCTACGATATTTTATGGAAAGAGTTCATTTTTAATGGAAAAGTGCCATAAAATGAGGTAAAATTTCTTAG
Organism: uncultured Clostridia bacterium; assembly: GCA_934153805.1. Lineage (GTDB taxonomy): Bacteria > Bacillota > Clostridia > TANB77 > CAG-508 > UMGS1663. The sequence goes on from CAKPFO010000006.1 coordinate 16,345, forward strand.
ATTTTTTTATAAACCGAGGAATGAAATTTAAATTTTATATTTAATGCTTATGTGTTTTTATTAATTTATTTTAAAGCAATTATCTCTTCATCTTGTTTAATTTTTTCTCCCAAGAATATATAGCATCTTTTATCTTGTTTCATTGCTTCAAGAGCTACATCTTTATCTTCTCTTAGTCTATTGCTTGCGTACTTTACAATTATACCTTTATTTTTTACCGCTTCTAATACAACTTCTTTATCATCTCTCATAGATGGATGAGAATAATATAAAATTTGACCGCTTATTTTTAGTCCTGCAAGTAATAACTCCTTATCTAACAGAAGATTTTCTTTTGCATAGCAATATGTCCATCCTAATCTACTTACAGAGTCATATACAATTTCTCTATCGCCTTTTAAATTATCACTTGCAAACTCTAATGCCTCTGCATTGTTTTTTACCGCTTCTAACACTATCTCTCTATCATTTCTTAATTCATCACTTGCAAATTCTAACAATTTGCCGTTTTCTTTTACTGTATTTAATACATATTCTCTGTCACATGAATTCTTCTTCATATTTGTTACTTCTATTGGCTCTGGCATCTTTTTTTCTCTTTTCATATTGATATTTAGGTTTTTTTAAATTTTTACAATATATTTTGTATCTAACGCAGGTTTTACCTATAAACCTAACATCTAAAAATACTCATTATATTCTCTTGGTCTAGGTGGCATTCCTGGATTTCCCGGAAATGGTGGTCGCCCTGGTTCTCCTGGGAAAGGTGGTCTTGGTGGACGAGGTGGTCTTGTGGGGAATCCCCCTCCTAATAATTGATTCAATAGTAAAATTCTTATTAAATCATTTAAAAGTGGATTTTGAGGTCTTCTTTGTCTATTTTGTGTTTCTTGAACTTTTCTTGATTGTTCATCTACCGCACTTTTATAACTATTTATTTTACTTGCTCTATTATCTACTACCTCTTTTTCTGCCGTTCTGTTATCTATATTAATTTTTATAGATATTTCATTATTTAATTCAATTCTTTGAGAAACCTCATTAACCATACTTTCTAAAACATCTCTGTTTACTTGCTGTCTATTACATTTGTTGCATACATCACATACAATAGGATTTAGTATTCTATATATTTCCGGATACATTTCTTCTAATTCTCTAGAATTTTGACAAACACAATTTTGGAAAGTCTGATTTGCATATAACTCATTCGTCATAGGGTAACCTAAAACACTCCTCATATAATCTTCATAATTTTGATAATACATGGACTTTACCTCCTTAATAATTTATGTATTATCTTATTCATTATATTTTAAGTTTGTGAATTAAATATGCAAATTTATTTTATAGGGCATTAGTGAATTCTTTAAACTTATTTCCCCTGTCTTCAAAGTTTTTAAAAGCATCAAAGCTAGCACTAGCTGGTGAAAGTAATACAATATCTCCTTTTCTTGCTTTTTTATTTGCTAGTTTTACCGCTTCTTCCAAATTTTCTACAAAACATATTTCAACTTTATCTCCATTAACCGCGTTTCTAGTAGCTTCTTCTATTTTGGTAGCAGTTGGACCAGTTAATATTAATGTTCTTACTTTTTTCGCAATAGCCTCTCCTACTTCTTTATAGTCTAAACCTTTATCGGAACCACCAGCTAATAAAATAATATCTTCATTAAATGCATTTAAACCTGCAATTGTACTTGCTGGGCTTGTTCCTATAGAATCATTATACCACTTTACATTGTTTAGTTCTCTTACAAATTCTAATCTATGTTCTACTCCTTTAAAGTTTTTAATAGTTTCTACAGCTGTATCTATATCTACTAAAGTTTTAGTTGCTGCAAGTGCTGCACAAATGTTCTCATAATTGTGTATTCCTCTTAATTTAATATCGCCTTTTTTAATTAAATGTCTTCTAACTCCATCTTCACAATATTTAATTGTTTCGTCTGAAGTATCATATATATATCCGTCTTCTAGCTTTTCTTTACTGCTAAAGAAAATAACCTTACCATTTGTTTCTTTTGCAAATTGACGAGTAAATTCATTATCATAATTTAAAACTGTAATTCCTTTTTCGCTTTGATGTTTAAATATATTTTTCTTTTGCTCTCTATATTCTTCATAAGAACTATGCACATTTAAGTGGTCAGGGAATATATTTGTTACTACACTTATATCAGGACTTACATCCATATTAGTTAGTTGGAAACTACTCATCTCTAAAATTATAACATCGTCTGGTGTCATATCTTTTACTAATGTAAATATTGGCTTTCCTATATTTCCACCTAAGAAACAATTATATCCTGCTTTTTTTATAATTTCATATATTATAGAGGTTGTTGTAGTTTTCCCTTCTGTACCTGTTATTCCTATTGTTTTACTAGGAGTTAATTTTAGTACCATTTCTATTTCAGTAGTAATTATTGCCCCTCTATCAGCTTCTTTTTTTAGTTCTTCTCTATATGGCATAAGACTAGGCGAACGGAAAATTATATCAAATCCATTCAAATTTTCTAAATTATTTTTTCCTCCATAATATGTAATTCCATAATTATCTATTTTATCTATTATAGTACTATCCAGTTCCTCTTTTTCTCTATTGTCGAAAACAGATATTTTACTGTTTAATTCATGAAAATAATCTAGAAGTGGTATATTACTTACTCCTAGCCCTATAATTGCAACTTTTTTATTTTTTACAAAATTATTGAATCCTTCTAATTTTTCATTTCTATATTCCATTTGTATCATTCCTTATAATATTATTTAGGTTTTTATACATCATTGTTAATTACTTTTATAATATAATTTTTTGTTTCCTCGTTCGAGCTAAATTATCTAGAAATTCTAATATAAATTTTACGGGACCCTTTCAATAAATGAACATTCCACATAAAATTTATATAAGAATTGCTACAATAATTTCCTCTCAATACGTCAACAAAAAAATTATATTATAAAAGTAATTAACAAAATCGGTTATACCTATAAACCTTTTGCTTTTAATTTGTCGAACATTATTTTGTACACAGGAATTTAATGTATCTTAATAATTTTTGTGTTGACTCTTCTACACTCTCACAATCTGTTACATCCACCTCTATTGTTAATGGATAAATTTTATAAAATCCAGATTTTTCTTGTAATTCATCTCTCTTTGCAATATGATTTCTTAATTCATTTAAATCTATTTCTTTATTATATTGAATAGCCTTTCTTCTTACCCTTTCTTCTAAAGAAGCTGTAACAAAAAAATGATAATCTAAATCTGGATAAATTTCCATTAAAGCTCTTCCTGAAACTATTACATTATATTTTTGTTTAAATTCATTTATGATATTTCGCGCCAAGTAAAATAGTTTAGTGTTATCTGCTACATTGCTTGCAACAGAAACTGCCATAGATGTTTTGTTATTTTGTAATTCCTGTTCATCAATTTTTTTATTTCCCACATATACAACTGTTTCATTATTTTCTAATTTTATTTCTACTTTTAACTTTTGCATTATTGTCGTAATGTCTGTATCTTTTAATAAAAGCATATCATCGTCTTTATTTTTTTGCATAAAAGCATATACAATTCCTCTATACAAATTGCCTCCATGAAAAATAATGCTATTTGGTATCTTCTCTAGCAAATTTCTACATATAGAGGTTTTCCCGCTTCCAACTAATCCCTCTATTCCTATAACTATATTGTCCATTTTTCATTTCCTTCCAGTCATAAATAGGTTAAACATTTTTCAACCTTCTACGCAATTATAACACATATTTGGCATTTGTAAAATATCCAAATTATATTTTAATTAAATCTATGTAATTTGATTTTTGTGGATATATGTTTAAGACATAAATTTGTTTCTTATTTATGAAATATAAAATAATAAATTTTTGAATAATAATTTTTCTTATTTTTATCTTATTGATAGTTTTAACTATTTGGTACATTTTGGGGTATTCTTGCAAAAATGAAATTTTTAAATAGAAATCTTCTTTAATCTTCTTTGACATTAAAATTGAAACTTTTGAAATATTTTCCGCAATATAATTCAAATCTTCTAGACAAAAAAAGAGAAATATCAACTTTTTTATGTTGTTGCATACTCTTTTCCTCCATTGTTGATTTTTTGTTCTTTTTCTATTTTGCTTATTGTCTCATCTAATCTTCTCATTGCTTCTTCAAATGGGATAGTTTCAATTTCACCTTTAAGTATTTTATCAGCTATTTGTGCCGCTTCTTGTATTTTCATTTCTTCATATTCTTCATAACTCATTATAAATCATCTCCTCTTCAAATTATATATGCATTTCATTTATTGAATATTAACATATAAAGTGGCTTTTGTCAAACATATATTTGCGACATTTTTCGTCAAAAATTGTTGTCATTATAATGTAAAAAACTAATATGCTTTTAATGCACATTAGTTTTTATTACACTGTCTTATAAATTATATCGTATCTTACATAGCAAATCTTATTTTATCTATATTATAATTTTGGATTACTTCTTCATTTGAAAGATTTCTATTATATACTCTTAATGAATAAATAACTCCATTAAAATAGTGATTAGACCCCCATTTGCCTAAAATTGTATTAATTTGTGAAATTTTAGCTCCTGATGAAGTTTGTTCATTTATTTTATTTCCATTTGCCCATAATTCAAAAGTATTTCCATTTCTTACTATTGTAATATTTATCTTCTCTGTAAACTTAAGATTATAATTATAATTAACATTTGTAGAAGCATTTCCTATGTTTTGAAATGATATTATTGAATTATCATAGCTTAATCCTGTTCTATTTGTTAAGTTTGACGTGTCAATTTGTCCTAAAACCATATATGTCCCATTTGTATATTTATTTAAAGAAAACGTAATATCTAATGTAAAGTTGTCTTCTTTTGGCATTAATATTGAATTCATATTAACCCAATTATTAGAACTTCCATCAAATAATAGCCCATTTTGTGTCCATGTAGTTCCATTAATTGTTGCACCAGTTAAATTATTTCCTGTTAAATCTGTCCATGTAGTAGCATCATAACTATGTCCTTCATTTGTATTTTTTATTCCATCATACCATGCCATCATACCATCTTTGATGTACTTATCTCTTCCTTTGTCTTCTAAATCAATGCCAAATCGATTATTATTTTCATTATAGTTCTTTTCAATTTGTGTTTTAGTTAAATTTGTATTAAATACTTTAATAGAATAAATTGTTCCATTAAAATAGTAATTAGACCCCCATTTGCCTAAAATTGTATTAATTTGTGAAATTTTAGCTCCTGATGAAGTTTGTTCATTTATTTTATTTCCATTTGCCCATAATTCAAAAGTATTTCCATTTCTTACTATTGTAATATTTATCTTCTCTGTAAACTTAAGATTATAATTATAATTAACATTTGTAGAAGCATTTCCTATGTTTTGCAATGATATTATTGAATTATCGTAGCTTAATCCTGTTCTATTTGTTACGTTTGACGTGTCAATTTGTCCTAAAACCATATATGTTCCACTTGTATATTTATTTAGAGAAAACGTAATATCTAATGTAAAGTTGTTTTCTTTCGGCATTAATATTGAATTCATATCAACCCAATTATTAGAACTTCCATCAAATAACAGCCCATTTTGTGTCCATGTAGTTCCATTAATTGTTGCACCAGTTAAATTGTTCCCTGTTAAATCTGTCCATGTAGTAGCATTATAACTATGTCCTTCATTTGTATTTTTTATTCCATCATACCATGCTATTAAATTGCTTTCTTCTGTATAGTTTTCTACTATTGAAATAAATTCTGTTCTTAATTTATCGTCTATTTTAAACTGATATTTTTTATATACTACATATATTTCTTTAGCATCTCCTATTGTATCTACTCCTGTTATTGAAGCTATCTTGGTTAATGATACTATATAATCCATATCAGTTTCATTTTTTAAGAAATCTACCAACTCATTTAGTGTAGCTGTTCCTTGCCTTTTAGTTTGTAATTCAACTATTTTCAAATCTAATTCTTCTTTAGCTTGTTCTATTTGATATTTTAATTTTGCATCTTCTACTTTTTTTAATAATCCATTTTCACCTACAATTAAATTTATTGCTACTCCGGCTAAAATGATTAAAACAATTATTGTTATTATAAGTGAAATTAATGTAATTGCGGTTTCATTATTTTTTCTTTTTTTATTTAAAATGTTTTTGCCTGTATGCACAATCTCAACGGTTTTAGCTTTTGTCATTTTCAATCTCTCCTTTGTTTTTTCTTTGAAATTATAATATCACAGTTGATTTTTAGTGTCAATTGAATTTTTGTGATTTTATTTTTTATTTAGTTAAATTTCACATGTATATTTTTAGTCCTATGTGTGCACAATATATCTAGTTAAAAGAAAGGTAGGTGCTTTCAATATGTCAGAAAAAAATAGCAAAAAGAATAATAAAAACAGCCAAAGAAATAACGAAAATAATCAAAACAGAAATAACAACAATGAAAATAACAGCAATTGTAGATAGTAAGAAAACTTTTAGGCAAAACGCCTAAAAGTTTTTTATGTAAATTATTATTTTTTATTGAATTTTAATAATTAATGTTATATACTATTAACATCATTATTTCATATCATTTAATTTCAAGCTATTTTCAATAGCAATATTTCAAAATTTATTGATAAATATTAATTAAAATGTTATACTAAAGGAGGTGATTACTCTGCCAATAATTTCGCAATTTTATGGTATTATTGTTAGTATGTTTTTTAACGATACTGATAGACACCATAAACCACATATACATATTCAATACGGAGATTATCATTGTACTTTTGATTTTGATGGTAATATACTTTCAGGTAAAATACCTAACAAGCAAAGAAAACTAGTTGAAGCTTGGATAGAATTACGACAAGAAGAATTAGTTACTTTATGGTCAATTATACAAAATGGAAAAGGTTCTTTCTATATTGAACCTTTAAAATAAAAATTACATTAGGGGGCTTATTAATGAATAATAAAATAGAAGAATTACCTATTGAAGTAAAACCTTTGGAAAACTTTTTATTATATATTAAATTTAAAAATGGAGAAGAAAAAATATATGATATGAAAGAAATGTTAAAGTTTGATTATTATAAATCTTTAAATGATAAAAATGTTTTCAAACAAGTATCTGTGTGTGGAATTACTCTCGTCTGGCCTACTGGGCAAGATATTGCACCAGAAAAAATTTACTTTAATAGCATTCCTTTAAAAGATTACAAATATGAAATTAAAGAAATGAAATAACAAAATAAAACGTAGTCAAAGTTTTAAACCTTGATTACGTTTTATTTTTGTCATTATCAATTGATTTACGAATTTCTTTTTAAATCTATTAAATTGACCTTTCAAAATTGTATTTTTTCAATACTATTTTTCTAAATACTTCTTTAAAAATCTTCCTGTATAGCTTTGTTCATTTCTAACTATTTGTTCTGGAGAGCCTACTGCGACAATTTGTCCACCTTTGTCTCCTCCTTCTGGTCCCAAATCTATAATGTAGTCTGCTGTTTTTATTAAATCCAAATTGTGTTCTATTACTACTATGCTATTGCCTGTATCTACTAAACGTTGCAAAATATCAACTAGTCTATGAACATCTGCAATATGTAATCCAGTCGTTGGCTCGTCTAATATATAAAGTGTTTTCCCTGTTGCCTTTTTAGAAAGCTCTGTTGCTAATTTAACACGTTGTGCTTCTCCACCAGACAATGTTGTAGAAGGCTGTCCTAATTTTATATAGCCTAAACCTACATCATTTAAAGTTTGTATCTTATTTTTTATTTTAGGTACATTTTTAAAGAATTCTAGTGCTTCTTCTACTGTCATATCTAATACATCAGAAATAGTCTTTCCTTTATATTTTACCTCTAAAGTTTCTTTATTATATCGCTTTCCATGACATACCTCGCAAGGAACATATACGTCTGGTAAAAAGTGCATTTCTATTTTTAATATTCCATCTCCGTTGCAAGCTTCACATCTTCCACCTGCCACGTTAAAGCTAAATCTACCTTTGTCATATCCACGCATTTTAGCTTCGTTTGTTCCTGCAAATAAATCACGAATAAAATCAAATACTCCAGTATATGTTGCAGGATTAGAACGAGGTGTTCTTCCTATTGGTGATTGGTCTATATTTATTATCTTGTCTATATTATCTATTCCTTTTATTTCTTTACACTTACCTGGTTTTTCGTTAGAACCGTTTAAGTCTCTTGCTATTGTTTTATACAATATCTCATTTACTAATGTACTTTTTCCTGAGCCAGATACTCCAGTTACGCATACAAATTGTCCTAGTGGAATTTTTAGGTTTATATTTTTTAAATTATGTTCAGTTGCTCCCTTTATTTCTATAGCTCTTCCGTTTGATTTTCTTCTTTTAGTTGGAACCTTAATTTGTTTTCTTCCACTTAGATAGTCTCCTGTAGCCGAGCCCTCTACTTTTTTAATTTCTTCAGCCGTTCCGCTGTGCCATCACTCTACCACCATGTACACCTGCACCTGGTCCAATATCTATTATTTGGTCTGCTGCATACATAGTATCTTCATCATGTTCTACAACTAAAACCGTGTTTCCTAAATCTCGCAATTTTTTTAGTGTTGCTATAAGTTTATCATTGTCTCTTTGATGAAGTCCAATGCTTGGCTCGTCTAATATATATAGGACTCCTGTTAGTCCAGAACCAATTTGTGTAGCTAGACGTATACGTTGAGCCTCTCCACCTGAAAGCGTTCCTGCGCTTCTTGAAAGTGTTAAATACTCAAGTCCAACATCCATTAAAAATTGTAACCTTTTGTTTAATTCTTTAAGAATTTGGTCAGCTATTATACTATCTTTTTTGCTTAATTCTAATGAATTTAAATAGTCTTTTATTTTGTCTACAGACATATCTGTTAACTCATTTATGTTTTTATCTCCAACTTTTACAGATAAGCTGTTTTTACTTAATCTTGAACCTTTACAAGTTGGGCAATCACTATCGCTCATGTACATTTCATAAAAATCACGCATTCCTTGTGATTTAGTCTCGCTGTGTCTTCTTTCTAGAGTTGGTATTACACCTTCAAAAGGCTGTGAAAACCTTCTTGTCCCTGATGGAGATGTATATTCAAAATCAATAATTTCCGTTCCTGTACCATATAAGATTTTGTCTAAAAATTCTCGTGGTAATTTCTTAATTGGAACATCTTTTATTTTAACACCATAATGTTTAGCAATGCTTTCAAAATACATTTTGGCCATAGTGTCGCCTTTTTTCATAGTACTTGCTCCAAAAGCTTTTACTCCATCATATAAAGTTTTTGTTTTGTCTGGTATAATTAAGTCTTCATCCATTTTCATTAAAAATCCTAACCCACTACAAGTTGGACAAGCACCAAATGGATTGTTAAAAGAAAACATTCTTGGTGATAATTCGCCTATGCTAATACCGCAGTCAGGGCATGCATAATTCCCGCTAAATAGTTTTTCCTCATTAGTTGTTGCATTTTGAACTAATGCTAAGTTATCTGCATATTTAAAAGCAATTTCTATATCTTCTGCAAGTCTTGAACGTATATCTTCTTTTACAACTAGTCTATCAATTACAAGTTCTATAACATGTCTCTTCTTTTTATCTATGTCTAAATCATCAGAAAGTTCTACCATTTGTCCATCTATACGAGCACGCACAAAACCTTCTTTTTGATAGCCCTCTATTTGCTTTACAAATTCTCCTTTTCTGTCTCTTACAACTGGAGCAAATATTTGTATTTTTGTTCCTTCTTCCATTTGCATAATTATATCTACAACTTGATCTACTGTTTGCTTTTCAATTCTTTTACCACAGCTTGGACAGTATGGTACACCTATTCTTGCATATAATAGACGAATGTAGTCATATATTTCTGTTACTGTTCCTACAGTTGAACGTGGATTTTTAGATGTTGTTTTTTGGTCTATTGATATTGCTGGTGATAGTCCATCTATAGATTCTACATCTGGTTTTTCCATTAATCCTAAAAATTGTCTAGCATAACTAGATAGACTTTCTACATATCTTCTTTGTCCTTCTGCATATAAAGTATCAAATGCTAAAGATGATTTTCCAGAACCTGAAAGACCTGTTATTACAACTAGCTTGTCTCTTGGAATTTCTAAATCTATATTTTTTAAGTTGTGCACTTTAGCACCCTTAATTACTATTTTATCATTCATTGTTTTGCCTCCTCAATTTATCTATTGCAGTTCTAAAACTGTAAGTACCGTTATTATACTATATTTTTGTTATAAAAACAAGAGTTTGGTAAACATTTCCTCTAGCAAAAATTTATATACTATAATTTATAGATTGTAAGTGCTATGTTATCATTTTTATGCAACATTTTATTTGTATACAATATATATTTATTGTCAAAACATTCAATTTGGCTTGCTAAATATAGAAAAATGTGTTATTATGTAAATATGTTTATTAGTAACATCATTAACTAAGACTTTAGTTTATAAGGAGGACTTATATGGGAACAACAGTAACTTTAGAAGAAAAACTTTGGTCAGAAGCGGATTTTGGTATGTTCCATTCATACGAAGTTATAACAAAGGCAAAAGCATCCGAACTTCGGAAGGAAGGTTTTATTGTAACAGATTCCAAGGATAAGAAAACCTTCCCTCGTCTGCACCGAATATATTGGGGGCAGGCAGTTGTGGAGTGTGATAATGTCCATGCATTAAATGCAAAGGACGCAAAATATACATTTCCACAGCAGTTATGGATAACATCCATGCAAAATAGAAACATATTAGAATAAACAATAAAAGGAGCAAAAGTTTGCTCCTTTTATTGTTTATTAAGAAAATGATATTACAAAAGTTTTTTCCAGAGAGTGTACCTCTTAACAATATTTGAACTTGCACATAATCTTTAAATAATCATTTTATTCTAATTGCTCTTATTACTGTTTTCCCCGGTATTCCAACAACTGTAGAATTGTCCTCTACATTTTTTAGTACAACTGCATTGGCTCCTATCTTTACATTGTTGCCAATTTTTATAGGGCCAAGAACTTTTGCTCCGCAACCAACAATAACCTTATTTCCTAAATCTGGATGTCTTTTATATTTATCTTTTCCTGTTCCGCCTAAAGTAACTCCATGGTACAATGTACAGTCATTTCCTATTGTAGTAGTTTCTCCTATTACTATTCCCATTCCATGGTCTATAAATAGTCTTCTTCCTATTTTTGCCCCTGGGTGTATTTCTATTCCAGTAAAAAATCTTGCTATTTGTGAATTTAACCTTGCTAAAAATTTCAAATGGCATTTATATAAAAAATGTGATACTCTATGAAATACTAGTATATGAAAGCCCGGATATAGAATTATTACTTCTAATATGTTTCTTGAAGCGGGGTCTTTTTTTTGTATATTTTTTGCATCTTCATATAATTCTCTAAATAATTTCATAAAATCACCTAGTATATAATACACGAAATGCAATTATAATGTTACAATTAGCACATATAATAAGTCTATAATTTTATAATATATTTTTTTGTCTCCTAGTTCGAGCTAAATTATTTAGAAATTCTAATATAAATTTTACGGGACCCTTTCAATAAATGAACATTCCACGTAAAATTTATATAAGAATTACTACAATAATTTTCTCTCAAGGCGTCGACTGCAAAATATATTATAAAATTATAGACTTATTATTTATATATTGTATTTTACAAATTTTGTTGCAATTCTTTTATTTTGTCACGCAATTCTGCTGCTTTTTCAAATTCCATTTGAGACGCATACTTTAACATTTCATCTGTCAATTTATTAATTATTCCTTGAATATCTACGTCTTTATCTAAATTGTATTCTTCTTGCGCTTCTGCCACAATACTTGCCTTTATTGTATCTCTTATAGACTTTTTAATTGTTTGAGGAACAATTCCATGTACTCTGTTATACTCTTCTTGTATTTTTCTTCTCCTATTAGTCTCACTAATTGCCTTTTCCATACTCTCTGTAAGTTCATCAGCATACATTATAACTTTACCCTCAGTGTTTCTTGCAGCACGTCCAATTGTTTGTATTAAAGAACGTTCCGAACGTAAAAAACCTTCTTTATCAGCATCCAATATTGCAACAAGAGAAACCTCTGGAATATCTAGTCCTTCTCTTAAAAGATTTATTCCAACTAGCACATCAAACTCTCCAATTCTTAAGCTTCTTATTATTTCCATTCTTTCTAGCGCTTTAATATCAGAATGCATATATCTTACCTTTATTCCAATTCCTGCTAAGTAATCAGTCAAATCCTCTGCCATTTTTTTAGTAAGAGTTGTAACTAATACTCTATCCCCTATTTCCACCTTTTGTCTAATTTGTTCAATTAAATCATCTATTTGGTTTGCAACAGGTTTTACCTCTATCTTAGGGTCCAATAGTCCAGTAGGACGTATTATTTGTTCTACAACATTATCTTTAGAATGTTCTTTTTCATATTCTGCAGGTGTTGCACTGACAAATATACATTGATTAATTCTTTGCTCAAATTCTTCAAATTTAAGAGGTCTGTTGTCAAAAGCAGATGGAAGCCTAAACCCATAATTTACTAATGATTCTTTCCTTGCTCTATCTCCATTATACATAGCTCTTACTTGTGGTATAGTAGCATGAGACTCGTCTATTAGTAATAAAAAGTCTTTTGGGAAATAGTCAAATAGTGTAAACGGTGGACTTCCTGGCTCTCTACCACTTATGTGTCTAGAGTAATTTTCTATGCCTTGACAAAATCCTGTTTCTTTCATCATTTCTATGTCAAAATTTGTTCTTTCTTCTATTCTTTGAGCTTCTATAAGTTTACCTTGACTTTTAAAATATTCTACACGTTCTTCTTTTTCTTTGTCTATAGTTTGTATTGCTCTTTCCATTTTTTCTGATGTCGTTACATAGTGAGAATTTGGGAATATTACAACATGATTTCTCGTTGCTTGAGCTTTACCTGTAAGTGGATTAATTTCAGAGACCTTTTCTATTTCATCTCCCCAGAATTCTACTCGAATTGCCGTTTCGCTTTCATCTGAAGGATATATTTCTACTATATCTCCTTTAGCTCTAAAAGTTCCTCTTTTAAAATCTAATTCATTTCGTGTATATTGCATATTTATTAATTTTTTAAGCATTTTATTTCTTTCAACTTGCATTCCTGGTCTTAAAGAAACCGCCATGTTTTCATAATCAATTGGGTCTCCTAAACCATATATACATGAAACAGATGCTACTATTATTGTGTCTCTTGTTTCGAATAAAGAAGCGGTTGCACTATGACGTAGTTTATCTATTTCATCGTTTACAGAAGAATCTTTTTCTATATATGTATCTGATTGTGGTATATATGCCTCTGGTTGATAATAGTCATAGTAAGACACAAAATATTCCACATTGTTTTCTGGAAAGAATTCTTTAAATTCGGAATATAATTGCCCAGCTAAAGTTTTATTGTGTGCTAAAACAAGTGTTGGCTTTTGCACTTTTTCAATAATATTGGCCATTGTAAAAGTTTTTCCGTGAACCTGTTACTCCTAACAATGTTTGAAACTTTTTACCTTCTTCTATTCCTTTTGATAAATATTCTATTGCCTTAGGTTGGTCACCTGTTGGCTTATATTCTGAGTGTAATTTAAACATTTTTCCCTCCTCTAAATGTTATTTAAATTTTTAGTTTCTATTATCAGCTCATCAAAATCAGAAATATAATTTTTATCTTGCACTATTCTATATTTTTTATATTCCTCCAAAGCCAATTTATCCGCTATTTCTCTTTTTATTTTTCCATTATCTTTTAATATGTTATATTCATTTATTTTTAAAAATATTTCTAGCTTATCTTTCCATTCTTGCATTGATATAATTTTACCTAATTTTACTTGTCTTTCTGCATAATCAAGATACATTGATACTAGATTATTTAATTCTGTAATTTCTTCTTGTGACAAATAATTTTTGGCTATTGTAACATCTGTTTCAAGAATTTTCCCATCTGGTGCATTTTTCCACGTTGTTAATCCCATATTTTCTTTTTTACTATCTACTCTATTATAGATAATTTCAGGTGCTGTCATACCTGTAATTGCAAAATGTAACTTATTTTGGACATTTTTATAAAACTCTTGTGTTGTTTCACTATTTTTATCATAGTCAAAACTACATTCTTTATATATGTCAGTTATTTTTTGATAAAATCTTCTTTCACTTGCTCTTATTTCCTTTATTTTAACTAATAATTCATCAAAATAATCTTTTCCAAATTTTGGTCCATTTTTTAGCATTTCACTATTAACAACAAACCCTTTTTTTATATATTCTTTTAAAGTTTTTGTTGCCCAGATTCTAAAATCTGTTGCTTCTTTTGAATTTACTCTATAGCCAACTGCTATAATAGCATCTAAGCTATAAAAGTTTGTATTATATTTTTTTCCATCTGAAGCAGTTACTCTAATTTTTTGAGTAACTGACTCTTGTTCTAATTCTTTAGCTTTAAAGATATTTTGTAAATGATATGTAATATTGTTTTCGGCTACGTTGAATAGTTTAGACATTGATTTTTGAGTTAACCAAAAATCTTCTTCGTTATATAAAACTTCTACTGATATATTTTCATTATTTTGACTTTGGTATATGATTAAATCTTTTAAATCCTTTATATTATTCAATTTAAAATCCACCTTTCAGCATAAATTTGTCATGAACTTTTGTTTGTATTTTACAATAAAATTATTCATATGTCAATAATTCTTATCAAATTTGTCTAAATAAAAGTTATAGGATAATGGTTTTCGTTTACATTTTATAAGAAATAGTTGAAATATAAGCTTGTAATGAAATGACGAATTCGCATGGAGAAATTTTAGAAATTCTTATGTAGTTTTATGGTAAAAGTTCACATTAGCAAAAAAGGACCAATAAAGCAAATTAGAATTTTTTTACATAAATTTTTTTATCCATTTTATTGACAAGTTTGTATATTTAAATTATTATAAGGGCAAACCACATTGTATTATGAAAGGAGATGTTTCAAATGAAAATTCCTTTACCAGAAAGCTATTCATACATGGATATCGCAGATGTTACAAATGAGACATTGCATATTCATAAAATTGGGTATTTTCAAGATTTAATGTATGACTTGACTTATGCTCTCGCACCTGTCACAAATTGTCATTACTGTAACAAGCCACTTTCTCGGAATAAATCTACCTTAGACCATATGTATCCGCGTTATTTGGGTGGCCCTACTATTCCAAATAATCTAATCGTTTCGTGCATGGAATGTAATTCTCACAAGTCAAACCTGAACGTAGAAGAATTTGCCTTTTATAATTCTTTGAAAAACGAAAATTTAAAGAGTCAATACTTTAGAGAAATAACTCTTTTAAAGCACTTTCAAAAGAAATGGTACAGTCCTGTTCTACCTAAAGATTGGCTTACAGATGAACCTGTAGATAAAATTATAGTATATTTCTTTATCGGTGAAGGTCTTAATGGCAAATCTTATACTAAAACTCAAAAGACTTATCAAAAGTATGGACATATTTGTAGACCTATTATAGTAGATAAAAATTTAAAACTGTTAGATGGCTTTAATGTTCTTTTATTTGCTAAAAATAATTCTATAACTACAGTTCCTACAATTATTCTTGAAAATGTGGAGTTAGACTAAGTTTTTTCTAGCAAAAGTATAGCTTCAATTTGTATAATAAGTAGTTTAATAAATATTTCTATTATACCAAAAGATATCCAACTATTATGCAGTTGGATATCTTTTTATATACATTTGTGCATCTTTTTTCTTTAAGTCTTCACGTTTGTCGTAAAGTTTTTTTCCTTTTCCTATTCCTAATTCTAGCTTAACTTTATTTCCTTTAAAGTATAAACTTACTGGCACTAATGTATAGCCTTTTTGGCTTATTAGCCCTATAAGCTTTCGTATTTCTTGCTTGTTTAATAATAGTTTTCTGTCTCTCAATGGGTCTTTATTAAATATGTTTCCATGTTCATATGGACTTATATGCATAGAGTGAATGTAGACCTCACCATTTTTTATGCTAGCATAACTATCTTTTAAATTTACTTTTCCATTTCTTATAGATTTTATCTCTGTACCAGCTAAGACAATTCCTGTTTCAATTGTGTCTGTAATATTGTAATTATGTCTTGCTACTGGATTTTTGGCTATTACATTAGTCATAATTAAGTTCATCCCTTTTTTAGTAATTATTGTTTTTATTATTGTAAGTGTTATTTTGTTTAGCATACATCCAAACTAGAGCTATAATTACTATTCCAACAATTGCCATAATAATCCATGTCCACATTGTAGAATTTATTCCTGTATTTCCCGCAGAATTTGTTCTGACTGTAGTTCTAGTTGCTGTATAATTTGTATTATTTGTTGTTCTTGTATTTTGCTCATTCTTTCCAGATGTCATATTCTCCATAGTGTTTTTACCTGCATCTGTGACATTTTTTATTCCTTCAGATACTCCTTTTCCTACATCTTCTACTACATTTTCAGCTCCACCTACTACATTTCTTATACCATCTACAGCTGAAGAAGTTGTATTATTAGCAAAACAATATGAGCATGAAACTGCAAGAATTGCAAATACTGTTAATATAGCTATATAAATTTTTCTTTTCATAATAAACCTCCTTATATATATTAAAGTCTATTTTTTTAATTTAAACTCAATATTATTATTTAAATTTAAAAATAAAATATACATAAAAAAGTAAACTAGAAAAAAATTCATTTATAAAATTGCTTTTTTTAGAAATAATAAGAATATCATATTTAAGTTTATGCATGTAATCTTATTAAAATAGCGATTGCAAGTAATATTAAAACAACTCCAACTACTATTATTAATATATTTAAAATATTTGTTAAACCCAATCCGTCATCTATATTAGATTCTTGTATTGTACTTACTGTTGTAGATGGACTGTTGGTTGTGGCATTTACTGCAGTTTGTCTTGTTGTTCTAGATTGCCTTGTACTTGTTGTATTTACGGTTTCGTTTTCTGTCATATTCATATCTATTCCAGTAGCATATACAGAGCTTACTAAGATTAGTAGCATCATTGCAACTATACATACTGTTCTTGTAACTTTTTTCATCTTTTTCCCTTTCCTCTTAATATTTTTTTCTTTTCGCTTGCTCTAAATTCTATTTGCTGAGCCAAAAACATCTTTCATTTTATGAGAAACTGTATTTCTTACCTCATCTCTTGCAGGTGTTAAATATTTTCTTGGATCAAATGCTGATGGTTCTTCTACAAAAACTTTTCTTATTTGTGCTGTCATTGCTAAACGTAAATCTGTATCTACATTTATTTTTGAAACACCTTTTAAACTTGCTTCATGTAATATCTCATCTGGTACACCTTTGGCTCCAGGTATATCTGCTCCATATTTATTACACATTTCTACTAATTCTGGTATTACTGTAGAAGCTCCGTGTAATACAATAGGTGTATGAGGTATTAATTCTTTTACTTTTGCTAATATATCAAATCTTAAACGTGCTTCTCCTTTGAATTTATAAGCTCCATGGCTTGTTCCTATAGCTATTGCTAAAGAGTCACAACCTGTTCTTTCTACAAATTCTTTTGCTTGCATAGGGTCTGTATACATAGCATCAGAAGCTGCTACATTTACGTCATCTTCTATTCCTGCTAATTTTCCAAGTTCTGCCTCTACTACTACACCATGTGCGTGTGCATAATCTACAACCTCTTTTGTAAGTCTTACGTTTTCTTCAAAATCATATTTTGAACCATCAAACATTACAGATGTAAAACCTGCATCTACACACATTTTACATGTTTCAAAATCTGGTCCATGGTCTAAGTGTAAAGCAACTGGTACTTCTGGATGTTCCTCTACTGCTGCTTCTACCATTTTCTTTAAATATCCAATTCTTGCATACTTAATTGCACTTGAAGATGCTTGAAGAATTACTGGAGACTTATTTTCTGCAGCCGCATCCATTATTCCTTGTATTATTTCCATATTATTTACATTAAATGCTCCTATTGCAAAATGTTCTTGCATTGCCTTTTTAAACATTTCTTTTGTTGTTACTAACATATCTTTTCCTCCTTTGATTATCTTTTAATCTTTACATATTATATATTTATATTATTATTAAGTCAATTAATTTTTAATTATTTATTTGTTATTTAATAGCAATTCGTTACAATTCACAGTTTGGTCACTCATATCGCACTCGCAAGCTCGTTTGGTCACTTGCGTAGTATTACCAAACAATATATTATCAGACTTTTAACGAAAGAATTTTATAAACTGTGAATTGTAAGAAAAGCGAGCACAATAATAATTGCACTCGCTTTAGAAAACACTATTCAGTTTTTTTATTTTTGTAATCTTCACAAATCTTCTGTAACTGTTCTCCTGTAAGAATCTCCTCTACAAGCAACTTTTCAGCAATAATTTTTAAAAGTTCTTCGTTCTCTTCAATTATTTCCTCTGCTCGTAACAACCCTTTATAAATTAAGCCCTGAATTTCATTATCAATAAGTTGTTTCTTTTCTTCAGGTATAAGGAAATAATCTTCTTTGCTATACTGCCTGTTTTTATTAATTTCATTTTCTGAAAATCCAAACTGCATTACCATTGCTTTAGCTATAATGTCTGCATGTTGTAAATCTGCTAAAGCACCTGATGTTTCTGTATTGTTAAATCTTTTTTCAGCAACTCTTCCGGCTAAATCCATAGCAATCGCATCTAAATAATACTCTTTAGAATGTTCTATATATTCCTCGCTTTCAATACTGTACGACGCTGTCGCACCTTTCCAATCCATCATTGGCAAAATAGATACAAAAGCAATCTTCACATCTTTTTGGTATTCGCTCATTACTACAGCTAAATAGTGGCCTGTTTCATGATATGCAGTTGCAAGTCTCCCCTTTTGAGGAATGCTTTCGTAATATTTAAGATAAGTATTGTAACATCTTAATATGCTTTTTCTATCAACTACTGTTTTTCCTTTTCTTTTAGCCTCTAAAAAAGCTTTATCAAAGATGTTAATAACATTACCGGGATTTACAGAAGTGGTTTCAGCCAAGTCTGAAGTGTAAATTCCAAAATCAATTATCTCGTCAGGAATGTCCATTTGATAAGTCTTTTTCAGCCACTTAATGTGATTCATTATCATTGGCTTTAATTCCTTATACTCTGGTTCTTCCACATACACATAATTAACATATTTTCCAGGCTTGGATCTCCTAAAAAGTACTCGTCATAGTTGTTCTCACTCGCAGTTGTTATAATTGGTATATTAAATTTTTTTATACAATTATATAACATAGCAATAAGTCTTTCGTCCATCTTCATGTATATTGCCTCATCAATGAACAGAACAACTGTGTTTTTATTTTCAATAAGGAATTTCATTATTTTTTCTATTGTATGCCTGTACAATAACTCACTCTCAATACTAAGGAGCCTCCCAACTTTTAAGGTTAACACCCTTTTATCGTAGAATTCCTTTGGACATGTAGAAGTTGCAATCTGTCTTGCGATTTCTGTTGCAAGTGCTGTTTTTCCAACTTCTTTTTCTCCAATAATAAAGATATTGTTACGTTTCTTTTGGGATAGATAAAACCAAATTTTCTCTATTTCATGTTCCCTACCTTTAAGAGCAGGCCGTTTCTTTCTAGACAATTTTTGTGTCAAGTCTACAACAAATTCACTAATAGACTTTGGCACCAAATCCTTGTACAGCTCAGCACACTTAACAGCTTGTCTAATAATTGGAAGTTCTTTTTTTACGTTGTACTTTTTGATGTAATCTTTTCCATCTAGTTTAAATTTAAGTGTAACATATTCCTGGTCTGGCTCAATTTTTAATGTTGAAAGCCATTGCCGTAATGTTTCTGCATAGAAATCAACTTTAGATACTTTCCCATCAATTTCCATTGTGAGATAAACATGTGCAACGTTCTTCTTTTTCATAATCTATCCCTCCTTTTGATGTCAGATTATGTTGCTATGTTCTAGTTACAAAAATAATTTTCTCCTTTCTATTTTTTATGTGCACATTCTATCACGGTTTATTTAGTTTTTCAACAAAAATTTACAAAATATAATATTTTTTTATTTTTTCCAATTTTTTATTGATTTTACTCTTATAAGATGATAAAATTACATTATGTAACTTGTATATATTTTCGTTTCTACACTAGAAAGGATGATAAAATGGCTAAACGGATATTTATAGATCTATGTGACGAAAAATCCGGAGTAACTGGAACTTGTCAGCTATTCAATGCATATTTTCCAGGTAAGTCTCTTGGAGCAAATGGTCTTACAAATGAGATTCCATTTATATTTGACTGTGGTTCATTTCAGGGCGAAGACAATGAAGAAGACTTAAATGCTTCTTTCAAATTCGATATTGCAAAACCAGAATTTGGAATTCTCTCACATGCGCATTTCGACCACTATGGAAGATACCCACTGGCAATAAAAAATGGATTTCAGGCCCCTATTTTTACCACATATGTTACCAAAACTTTTTTAAGTCAATTATTTTTAGATGATTGCTTGAAAATCGAAATGCGTACTGCTAAGAAAAAAGGAATTGAACCACTCTATTCTGAATTAGATAGTCAAAAAATGCGTGAGTTTATGGTTGGATGTGCATATCAAAAAAGAATACAATATAATGATAATATTTCAATATTCTTTTTTGATAATGGACATGTGCCTGGAGCAGCAATAACATTAATTCAGCTTTCATATCCTGGATATGAAGAAATAAACATTGTTGTCTCTGGAGATTACAATGACCATAATATGTTTTTTAAAGTAAATCCTCTACCAGAGTGGGTTTATAATTTAAAAAACGTAATAATTATCATTGAATCTACCTATGGTACAACCAAACTTTCAGACTTAGGACCTGCTTGTTTTATAAAGTATGTTGTACAAGCTTTAAAACAGGGTAATACTGTACTTGTTCCTTCATTTTCTTTTGGAAGGCAACAAGAAATAGACTACACATTAAAAGAAGCTCAGGATACCAATATTTTACCACTTCGCTATAGCATCTACAATGATGGTAAGAGCGCAATTGGATGTACAAATCTATTCTTGCAAGGTACCTTTAATATGTATCCTCATACAAGAGACTTCCTTCCACAGAATCTTACTTTTGTGGAAGACAAAGAATTTAGATATAGTCTAATTAATGATCCCTCTCCCAAAGTTATAGTTGCTTCCTCTGGTATGTGCAGCCATGGTCCATCTTCTACTTATTTAAGTAGACTTGCTCTAAAACCTAAAGTTACCATCATCGCACCTGGATATGTAAGTCCTAATTCTAAATTAGGCAAACTTAGAGACTCTGACGATGCTGTTGCAGAACTTCTCTCTACTGATGAATTTTCTGCACATGGTAAATTAGAAGTTTTAAAGGCTGTTATCAAACCGTTTAAACGTGAAAATGTAAAAGCTATTGGTGTTACTCATGGTGGTCCAGAAGTCAGAGTAGATTTTGTTAAAGACTTGGAAGATACTTTTGGTATTCCAACATTTAATATCACTTCTGACTACATATACCGGCTCACATCAGATGGTCTTGTACAAAAGTTTGAGAGAAAAACTGAATCTAAGTAATTTCTTTTATTAAAAGGAGTGACTATTATGACACATTTAACAATTCGTCAAAAAAAATCTTTTTACAATCAACAAGGAATTTCAAACATCATTTCTAGCTATACTAAAACACAATTCCTTATTAAGCGGAAAGGTAAACACTGTTTTTACATTACCTTTAAAGAACGAGTTAGCAATAATTTAGCAAATACGCTAGCAGCCAAACTTGGTTTATCGGTGTCCTATAGTAGTGACGTACGTTGTATTTTGTCAGATTACTATGATATAACTACACTTTAGCCTCTACATTTAGTACTAAATATACCCCACCAATAATTTTGGTGGGGTATATTTCTATTTATTTCTATAACTGCTACACATAGACTCGTCTGGTTGCTTTGTATCACAATTTTCTATTGGTGTAACAATTATTTGTTTTAAAGAACATTCTTGTTCTTGGCCTTTGTTATATTTACAGCTAGTAACTGTACAATTTATTTTTTGATTATGTTCCATGCTATCTCTTCCCTTCTTTTACTTGTAACTTTCTTTGCTACTTATAATAATCTTGTTTTTTATTATTATAAAGTAATTCTAGATTCATATAGATAGTATGTTCATTTTTTTGTTTTTTATTCCAAGTCATGTCTAGAAAGTATTTGTGCTGGTGTTTTTCTTAGCACCCAATATAATGGTAATAATCCAACTAAAATATTAAATGCATATACCAAAATTACGCTTAATGCTATAACATTAAAGTTTAGAACAAACATCTTTGCAAATATACTAACTTGTCTTATACAGTTTATTATGTAGCTCATAAATGCTATTCCCAGTAAGCTTGCCGTAGATGTTATTGCAATTGATTCTCCCATAAACATTTTATAAATATCACTTTTCTTAACTCCTATTGCTCTATATATACCTACCTCTTTTATTCTAGACAAGAACGACGACCTCATCATTAAATATATTTCGACTAATGAAATTGCTAAGATTATGCTTGCAAATATAATAGCACTTTTCATAGAAGCATTTTGCTGTCTTAAATAGTTTTGTCTATCTTTTTGGTATATGTTTTCAACATAAATATTATAATCTGTATCGAATTTGCTAATTAGCTCGTTTTCGTCTTTTGGATATATTACAAAATTTTGATTTTCTCTTATTACTTTATATTTAATTGTATTTGGATTTACTAAGTAATTTTCTTCTCCAGTACTGCTTTCATAATATCCTACAACTGTAAGCTCCACATCATTAACTTTTGTTTTTATTGTTTTATTAAGTTTCATTGTATATTGATTACTAATATTTACAATAACCTCATAGTCATTTTCTGGTAATCTACCTTTTTTTAATGTTATATCATCTAGTTTTAAATTGTAGTCTATTATATTATCTACTGATTCAGTCGAATTGTCAATCATTATTCCCATGCCATTTCCTGCAGATTTAGAATTGCTTAATATGTTTATAAAATTACTTTCAGTAGTATAAATAGATGGGCTATGTTTTTCTACAATTCCTACTATTTTAAATGGCTTCATATTTTTAATAGTAACTTCTTTTCCTATTAGTTGTTCTCCGCTTTTTATTCCGGCATGTTTTGCTATACTGCCATTTTCTATAAGATTATTTACTACCATTTTGTCTATAACTAATTCATTTTCAGCTTTAGCAAATGTTCCTTCTATGATGTCAGATTCATTTAGCATATTAATGCTAGAAAGTGAACCTGAAAGTTCTCCATCATATTTACTTGTTTGATAATATTCATCAAATTTCATTGCAAAGGATACCAAACTATCTCCTGGTAAAATGTAATTTACGCCTTGTGTTTGCTCATATTGTTCAAAAGTATCTACCTTTAGCTCTGGCATTTGAACTTGCAAATAATTTTGATTTTTGCTTACAAAATCCTCATCTTCAATTTTTAAAGTACCTGCAATATTACTAATTGCATATACTATAAACATTGCAGAAACAAAGAAACCTATTAATAAAATCTTTTTCAAAACAGAATAATTTACAATTTTTTTAAATCCATTTATAATTGACCTTGTAAAACTATAAATTGAACTATACTTTTGTTTAATATTAGTATTTGCAACATTCTTTAAATTATAATCATATTGTTGATAAATTGTTTTGTCTATTTTTTTGTAATGGTCATCAACAAGCTCTATGCTTGAGCTTTCATCTATTATTTCTATCTTTTTATCTTCTGACTCTATGTAAATATTTCCATTTTTTATAGCAATTTTCAAATTTAATGTATCATTAGTATCAGAATAGATATCTACTTTAACATTATCACTTTTAATGTTTTCAATTTTTTCAAAATCTTTCAAATAAATTTTGTTATCTATTCTATAATCTAAGTCTTTTTCGTCTGTATTTTGATAATCAGAAATTACTTTTCCATCTTCTATTTGTATAATTCTTGAAGCATAAAATTTAGCTAAATCCACCTCGTGAGTTACTAATATAACTAATCTATCTTTAGAAATAGCTTTTATAATATTCATAATCTCTAGTGAATTTTTACTATCTAAGTTTCCAGTTGGTTCATCTGCAATTACTATGTTTGGATTTTTTACAATAGCCCTTGCAATACCAACTCTTTGCCTTTCTCCTCCAGATAGCATGCTTGCTAATCTATTACGATAGCGGTACATGTTAACACACTCTAAAACATAATCTACTCTTTTTTTAATTTCTTTTTTATCTTTAATTCCAACCATTTTTAAGCTTATTGCAACATTGTCGAATACTGTCATATTATCTATAAGTTTGTAATCTTGGAAGATATAACCAATATTTAAGTTTCTTATTTTATCAATTTTGTGACTTGTTCTTCTAGTTATTTTTTCTCCATTAATAAAAATTTTTCCTTTATTTATTTTATCCAAGCCACCTATGCTATTTAACAAAGTAGTCTTTCCGCTTCCAGAATGTCCTAAAAGTGCAACTAATCCTGTATTTTCAAACTCTAACGAGGTATTATTTATAACATGAATTTGATTTTTCTTTCTTCTATTAAAATATTTATTTGCTTTTTCAATTTTTATCATTTTATTTACTTCTCTCTTTTTCATGCTTACACCTCCTCGTTATAAGTTTTAATTGCAGATTTCTTAAAAATTCTCTTAGAGAATCTGCGAGAAATTAATGTTGACATTACAACTAAAATTATATACATTACAATATACTCTCTTATAGATAAGAAGTTTATTAGGTTTTCTACAAAGGCAATATGTATAATTCCATATTTGTTAAGTAAAATAAATGCCATAAATCCTAGATATGCAAGGCTAGAATTTATAAATAATTCTATGTCTAATATCTTTTTAACATTTTTAGTAGTTGCTCCAAGCATTCTTAACGTTGTAAAATATACATTTCTAGACTTTAATATAATTCTTATAATAAAATAAGAAATAAAGAATAATGCAAATATTAGTATACATGTTACAACTAGTTTAAATATTTTTACTACTTGTAATAATTCCAAATTGTCATTTACTTTAAGGTCTTTTATTGACTGTGCTTTTATACCCATATTGCTTAAAGCTTCTATTGTTTCATCAATCTTATCTTCGTCTTTAACAAATACAGATGATTGATATGAGTCTTTATTAAATAATCTAATATAATCTTCTTTATTTATAAATACAGAGCCATTGTAATCTTCATAACTCGCATATCCGGTTAATTTTTTTAATGTATTTTTATTGTATGTTTTAGCAATTTTAACATTTAGTTCATCTTTATAATAAATGTTTTCTATTTCAATTTTCATATCCTTATTTCGTGCATTACCACTTTGTACAAGATAATTTACATCTTCACTTACTATTGCAGTTTGTGGCTGTACTAAATCACTTGGTACAATTCTAAAATAAGGATTTCCTAATTGAGATACATAATATTTTCCATCAAATAATGTTTTTACAGTACTATATTCTTTATTAATGCTTTTTCTAAAATCGTTTAATACTGTATCACTTACGTAAAAAGTCGTGTCTCCACCATAATTCATCATATCAGTATATTCATATGTTTCTATTCCAACTATTTTGAACTTATAGTCTTCTAGCTTTTCTCCCATTGATGTGCCTCTTAAGTCAAATTCCTTTTCTAGTAACTCCTCTACCCCATTTTTAATATAGTAATAATAATCTGGAACTTTAATTACTATCTCATATTCACTAGAAGGTAATCTTCCTACAGTTAAATTTCCTTCATAAAATTTAATATTAGCAAGCTTGCCATAAAAGTATATATCATCTTTAGATATTGATATTTCACTATCTAATAGTAAATCGTCTTTTGCGATATATTTTACATTTTCAATTTGTTCTATTTGGTCATACTGCTCATTAGTAAATGCTGTTTTATCTTTATTTTTAATTAATATTCTATTGTCTGATAAATCCCTAAAATAGAAATTATATCCATATCTATTTGTTTCGTATTCAGTTTGTTTAAAACTTGCATATTCACTAAGCAATGCTACTGTTATAAAAAGAAATACAGCAAAAAGTAATAGGAATTTTGTAACAATATTAAATGTATTTCGTATTCCTAGTCTATATTTATTTAACACTGTTATCTTATTGTATTTGCTTTGCACAACATTTTCTGTCTTATCTATCTCTTTTATGACTTTGTTTTCAATAATTCTTCCATCATGCATTTTTATAATTCTTGTAGCATATTTTTCTACTTGCTCAATGTTATGAGTTACAACTATTACTAGTTTATCTTTAGCAACTTTTTTTAGTAATTCTATTACATCTTTTGCAGCATTAGTATCTAGATTTCCTGTTGGTTCATCTGCAACTATAATAGGAGTTTCTTTTACCATTGCTCTTGCGATGGCTACTCTTTGTTTTTGTCCTCCTGATAATTTAGAAACCTTTGTGTTTTTAAATTCTGTAAGTCCAACTCGATTTATCATGTCTAATACTTTTTTCTTAACTTCTTTCCTTTTATAGCCATTTAATAACAAAACTAATTCTACATTTTGATATACAGTGTAGCTGTTAATAAGGTTAAAACTTTGAAATATATTTGCTATATATTTTCTTCTATAATCCTCAAAATCTTTTTCTGTATAATGGCTTGTTTCCTGTCCATTTATGTACATTTCTCCTTCTTCGTAACTATCTAATCCAGAAAGAACATTTAAAAGAGTACTCTTACCACTTCCTGATTCGCCAGTAATTACAACGAATTCTCCCATTTTTAGTTCTAAGTTTATTTTTGTAAAGCCTGTTGCTATAAGGCCTTTGTTATAATAGAACTTTGACACGTCTTTTAATTTTAACATATACTTTTTCCCCTTTCGTTTGTTAGATTATATCATAAGAATTTTTTATATAGTATATATTTCATAAAAAATTAAGAAATGTTTTTATATTTCTTAATTAAATTTGTAATATGGTTTTTATAATATATTCCAAAGTAATGAAAATAGCTGCATTTTCTTGCATTTTACATAATTTTGTGATATACTGTCTCTACAATTTTTTATAAGATTCTAGTTACTTATTTTAAAAATCAATTGATTCTAGGAGGAAAATATTTATGAGCATGTCAAAACGGTTATTAAATTTATTTAAAAAAAATTCTGTGCAAGATCCTTCTGCTCAGCAGGCAGAAAAAGATGTTGTTTGTCCGCTGTCAAAGGATTCTACTCAACAGACGGAAAAAGATGCCGTTTGTCCGGAGTCAAAGGTATATAATTGTGCAGATGTATATGTTCTTTTGGTAACATCCGTATCAAACATCAATGATGGTTCATGTTGTGGTCCACGTTGTTTTGACTTCTATCTTGTTGGTACTAAAGTAGAAGACAAATATTATGAGCTTTTCTCTGGTGTAGAGTTAAAAACTTCATGCTTTAACACTCCTTATATCAAGGAAGTTAAGCCTCTCAAAGAATATCTTACAGATCCAGAGCTTTCAGAAATTGATGGTCAGTTTCTGTTTGGTTTTCTATCAGAGCTTAACTCTGATATTATTATAGAGATGTTAATCGATTTGGTACTAAAGATGTTAATCGATGAAGAACGCGAAGAAGCGCAGGATTGCAATGCCGAAGACGAATAATAGCTCGTTAATCAAAAGCTACATTGTAATGTAGTAATGTAACCAAAAACAAACTCTTCTCATAAAATGTAAAAAAAACAGATTATGAGAGGAGTTTATTTTTATGGATTATGAAATTATGATGAACGGTAATGTAAAAATTGGTCAACATGCACCTGAATTTGAAGCACAAACTACAATGGGAAATATAAGTTTAAATGATTATAAAGGAAAATGGGTTGTTTTATTCTCACACCCTGGTGACTTTACCCCCGTATGTACAACAGAAATGATAGCATTTGCAAAAGCAAATACATATTTTGAGAAATTAAATACTTGTCTAATTGGCTTAAGTGTTGATAGTAATCCTTCACATTTAGCTTGGGTATATGATATTTACTGTAAAACAGGAATTGTCATCCCCTTTCCTATTATTGCTGATAGAAATGCACTTATAGCTAGAAAATATGGCATGATATCAAATGAGGTAAGCACCACAGAAACTATAAGAAATGTATTTATAATAGATGACAAAGGAATAATTAGATTAATATTAGTCTACCCTTTAAACATAGGCAGATGCATTCCAGAAATTTTAAGATGTATAGAGGCACTGCAAACCTCAGATGCAAGTAAGGGGTCGACTCCTGCAAATTGGGTGCCATGTGAACCAATTATCGTTCCTTCCCCTACCACCTTTGCAGAATTGCAACAACGAAATGAAGATATAAGAAAAAACAGAAATGGCATGAATTGGTACTTAAGTTTTAAAAATCCTCAAAACTGTATTTCAGCAAATACAGACGAATCATGTAAAAAGCTCGAATAAGCTACGACATTATTAATATTAATCGTACAAAAATCAATCAAACTATTTACAAATTATGGTAATTGTAGTATAATAATTATGTTACCTATGGAAAAGGTGATATTTATTCAATCATAAATTTATTTTGTATAAATATCACATACTACAATTTTACAGGAGGAAAAAATATGTACACAATGAGAAAGGTTGCTTTGGACGAATCAATTGAGGATGTAGTTGGCAACAATGTTGCAGAGGTTACAGGAATTATATCATCTGAGGTCGTTTATGACCATATTACAGGAAATGGTGATAGGTTTTATACTTTCTTCGTGGATGTTAAACGGTTAAGTGGAACCTATGACTCATTAATGGTTATGGTTCCGGAAGAACTTCTTTTAGCAGATGAAGATTATCTTGGAAGAGCTGTTTGTTTAAAAGGGCATTTTAGATCCTATAACAGAAAAGAAAATGGAAAATCGCATTTGATTCTCTATTTATATGCTAAATCATTAGAATTTATTGAGCAGGATACCTGTGCAGATACAAATGAACTTACTCTTATAGGTTATATTTGTAAAAAACCGGTTGTCAGAACAACACCAGCCGGCAGAATAATTACAGATATTATGCTTGCTGTAAACCGTCCATTTGGAAAAACTGATTATATCCCTTGCATTTTCTGGGGCAGAAACGCATATTATATTTCTAATTTTGAAGTAGGTAGACAGATAAAATTGATTGGCAGAATGCAAAGCAGAATATACACAAAAATCTTTCCAAACGGTACCGTAAAGGATCTTACAGCCTACGAAGTCTCAGTAGCAACCTTTGAACAAGAAATGTAGTAAAAAAGGCCACGCTTATTTAAAGTGTGGCCTTTTGGGTGTATATAGTTTTTTAATACCTGATTTTTTCACTTCATAAATATTTCTTAAAATTGTAACACAAATGTAATATTTCTGTTATTGTTTATTTTCCATATATGATGTATTATATTATAAAATACATGAAAGGACAAATATTATGGGATTATTTAACGTAAATAATAAACAAACAAACTTAGATTTATTAAAAAATGAAGTAAAAGAAAAAAGTGATAAAAAAGAGGAAATTGAATCTTCTGTAAAAGTATTTTCTAAAAAAATTGGTGAAAATATGGAATACAATATAAGATTCATTTATGGTAATAATGAGATTCCTATTGCAGTTTTAAATCAAAGTAGTCAAACTCAAACAAGTGCATTTCCTATAAAGCAAATAGTAAAAGATGTAGAACTTGCAATGAATCCACTTACAACAGCCAATAATTTGCTTACTTTAAATAAAGTAAAGGAAAAAGCAGTAGAAAAAATAAATGCTATAAACGACAAATATGACTTTTTAAGCTTAGATTCAAATGCTATAAGTTATATAAAAAATTATGAACCAGAAGAAATGTCTCTTAGCTATGAAGACCTTGAAAAATTACCACAAAAACTTGATTTAACGAATTTATCACCTGAGCAAATACAAAAAATCTCTTTAAAAATTCAAAATCGTTTAAACACATTAAATGCAATTCACACTCCAGAAGATGCGTATGCTTGTAAAGAAAGTTTAGAATCTTTTATGAAAGCAAAAGAAGAAAAAAATGAAAACCCTCTTGTTTCCGCATATGCAGAAGCTGTAAATAGTGGAGAAACACTAGATGAGAAAACAGTTTTAAAAATTGCTCAAAAAATGGAAAAACTAAAAAATGAGGATGGTACCCTATACTCTGTATATTTAAAGATTGAAGAAAAAAGAGTTTGGAAAAAAATACAAGAATGTTTGCAAGATTATCAAATTGAGCACCCTGAAAATGCAGAAAATGCTAGCAGAATTTTGCCGCTTGTCAATGCTCTTACTAATTGCGAAATAAAAGATTTTAATGGTAAATTTGATGAAAGCATGTTTGCATATGTAAATGAACAAGTACAACAGATGGGTGTAGATCATTATGTTAGTAAAATAAAAAAATCTGATGCATTCCTTGCACAAGCTATTAATTCACGCTTTGCTGATTTACCAGACAAAAAGACTATACTTACATTTCTATATGCAAGAATGGGAAATTTAGGTCAACTTTCTTATAAAGAAGAAAGATCTGAATCTGATACCTCTGTATTTTTAAGAGATTTTGTGGCAAACACAGACTTTAAGTCTGATAATTGCACCGATACTAAAGAATACCTTTTCTATATTGCTGAGGTCGAAAAAAACTATATTTTAGATAAGTATGGTTATGTACTAGACCTAAATAAAGAAAAGGCAACTGCAAAAAAAGTTGTTGATATAGATGAAAAAGCAAAATTTAGAGAAAGCCTTGCTGTTCCAGCACAAACATCTACCACTCTTCCTGAAAATGTAGGTTATAATCATTTCAAAAAGGATTTGGATAATATTGTTGATTTGAAAGATTTTGAAAAATAATTTTATATATGTGCGTAAGCACACTAAAAAGCCATACTTTAAAGTATGGCTTTTGGTGGTTTATATTTAACTTTCAAAAATTATTTTTACACTTGCATTTATATCTTCATCATAAAATGGTGTATCAAAATTTAGTTTTTCAATTTGTGCTGAATATTTTACATCTTTATTTAATAATTTTGTAAGTTGCTCTGTGTAATATCTTGGTACATATCCAATATGATATTTTTTATTATCTCTATTGTATATTATCTTTATTGCATATTTATCTGATTTATTGTCTGGCTCTCTTTCTAATGTCAAAATATCGTTTACTCTTAACTTATCTTTGCATTTTTCTATATCTCTTCTGTGTCTAGTTCCTGCCACATCAAATTCTATTTTATTTTTATTAAATTCTGGTAAAAACTCAAAATTATCTGTCAATAGTCTTCCCTTTGTATTTTTTAGTATTTCCATTTGCGTTGAGTCTGTTTTTAAATTATATGAATTTAACATCTGCAAGTATTCTGGTCTATTCTTGTTTGGGAGTCTTGTTTGTATATTTGCAAATAAAACTTTGCTTGTGTATATTTCTTTTAGATTATCAAAACCAGGGAAATAATCAAATCCTGCATTTTTAGCATCTTCTAATTCCGGATTTATATATTTAAAAGTATACTCATCATCTTTATATGTCAAAACGCCTATTATATATCTTCTTCTTTCCTTTGAATCTTTCCAAATTAGCATTAATGTTTCTTCCATATTATTCACCATCTTTCTAAATATTTTCATTTTCTATTATTTTTAACAATTTTTCTCTTCTTATAATTATTAACAGTATCTTGCTCTATCCTTTTTCTAAGAGTAGCTGTTTTTTCGTTTTCATTTCTTCTATTTTGTTACGTATATACCTAACTGTTAGTGGTCCAGCAATTGCAACAAATGTAAAAAATAAGTGATATTGTCCTATTCCTGAATAATAGAAATAATATATTGTATTTTTATATTGGCTAACATTAAATTCATGTATATCCAAAACTGGTACTAATTTTAAAATGAGTGTATTTAACAAAAATACAAAAAATAAATGGTGCATCATAATATCATATGTATTATTTCCTATAAAGCAAATTATTTTGTTTTTAGCTAAAACAGGTTCTAAAATTTCTGCTATTTTTACCCAAAATAAAATTCCCGTTATACTTGCTATCATTGGAACAATTACTTGTTTACTATAAAAATACATTTTCCATGCATCATATGTTAAATTTTTATCTATTTTCCTTATTACTAGATTTATGAAAATTAATATAAGTAAATATACTAAATTATTAAATTTATATTTTCCTTCTATTTTCGTTTTATAATAGTATCCAAAATGGTAAAAGAATAAGAAAAATCCTGTTCTTAAGACTGGTATTAAATATACATTTTTATTGTTTTTACTAAAATATATGCTTACATACATTAATATTAATAATAGAAATAGTATTATAGTGTCATTCCAAATTTTACATTTTGTTATTAACTTTCTGAATAAAATATATACTACATTTGTTAAAAATAATGCCGGTATAAACCACGCAGCTAGATTAAAGATATATTGATGTCCCGTTATCCATGGTTCTATAAAAAAAGTTTTTATATTGATATCTTGTCCAAATGAAATAACATTGAAATGTCTTAGAATCATTCCAATAATTCCATATATAAAGTTCCATATAAAATACGGAATTATTAATTTTTTAATTTTCTTTATTATATAACCTTTTTTTCCAAAAATGTTATCTTCATTTTCTGTTTTATAAAAATATCCAGAAATAAATATAAACATCGGCATAAAAAATGATAGAAATGGAAATATATTTCCAAATAAAGAAAGTTGATTTCCTGTATGACTTACTACCACCATTAATATCCCAATAGCTGACAGTATTAACATTTTTTTGTTTGTTTTTTGTTTCATATGCTCCCCCTTTTTATATTTTTTGCTACTTAATATTTTCCCAATAATTTTTTGTATAATGAAATATTACAAAATTTGTTTAAACTATCTCTTGATTAACTGGCTGATAATTTATGCATTAAGCTTACTCCCTACTTTTTATTATTGTTTCCTTTAATTTATATTTTAACTTACCTAAGTATTTTCTTAATACACTTTTATAAGATTTCCAAGCCATAAATGATTTTCTATATCTTGCTGGATGACACCCCTCTGATATCCTTTTAGCATTTGCAATATTTTGATCAAATATATTTTTAAAGAAATCATAATAATTATTTATATCTTCTATTTCTTCCTCTATTTGTTTGTCGGTTTTCCAAGGCTTAGATACTATTTCACACCATAATTCGTCATCTTTATCAATTTTTTCTATATATTCTATTAATTCACTCTTTGAGTTAAAATCATTGACATTTATAAATGCCTCTTCGTTAAATTCTTGTTTTACAAGTGGATCTCCCCAATATATAGGGATTGTATGTGCTTGCATGCTTGTGAATATTTTTTCTGAAGTATAACCTGGATAACAAGCGTTTTCTGACGCAATAGAAAATTTAAACTTGCTTTTTAACTCAATACTCTCTTGTCTCCAGTTGTCGCATTTTTTTATTTCATCTTTTGGAATTTCAAAATTTTTTAAATGCTTACCTATAGAATACACTTTTCTATATTCTGAAACATCATAAAATAACTTATCTCTTTTTGGGTGTGCGCTACCATTTGAATAAATGAAATTGCAAAAATATTTTTTTCTGTTTAGTTCTTTTTTAGCTTGTTCCATTGTCATTATATCATTTTTTGTTTTTACATACATCTCATAAAATCTTAATTTAAACGGCATTCTACAACATCTGTCACCATATTTTAAATTTCTATCAAACACAACGGCATAGTCAAATACATTAAAATCCGGCTCTATGCACTCTCCTGCATGAAAAATTAATACAGGATTACATTTTTCCAAAATCTGTTTAAATCTATTTCTAGTTTCTTTATTTTCTTCTCCATAATAAACACTTTCGCCAATAAATAAATAATCACATTTTTCTTCTCCCCATACGAAGTCATAATTCAATTCACTTATTCCTAG
Organism: uncultured Clostridia bacterium; assembly: GCA_934153805.1. Classification (GTDB taxonomy): domain Bacteria; phylum Bacillota; class Clostridia; order TANB77; family CAG-508; genus UMGS1663. The sequence continues at coordinate 50,517 of CAKPFO010000006.1, forward strand.
CATTTTTAAGGCTTTTTCTAATTTTTCTCTATCGCTTTTCAATTTATATAGTATTGGATGTAAAAAATTTATACATATTCTTTTTTTATTCATTTTTTCTATTCCTCTTTGTTCTTTGTTTTTAATATTATTTTTAATGCTTCTTTAAGATCATCTTTATATATAATGCTATTGCTTAAACCTACAACAACAATTGTTATTAGCAATGTTGCTATTGCTAATAGAAACCATTCTAAATATGTACCTACAATAAATTTATCTAATATTGTAAATTTTATTATATATATAAATGCAACCTGTAAAATGATAATAATAATTCTCTTTATACTTTCTGTTATGTTTCTTTCTAATATATTTTTTGAAGTAAACATTATAAACTCTGTCGTCCTTATTGTCATTGCAAGTAATGTTCCAATTGCCACACCTACTATTCCATATTTTGTAACTAATGCTATAGACACTCCCAGATTTAAAAGTGCTTCTACCCAAGCTCCAATTCTAGTTTCTTTAAATTTTCCAGCAGAAGAAATTAAAGTTCCATATGGTAATCTAATACAGTCTACAAACTCTGCTAGAACAATTAAAAATCCAAATAATGGTCTAGCATAATTAATATCTGATATTCCTCTAGTATATACTGATACAAATGGGACAATTAGCACTAATGTGCATGTAAATATAATAGTAATTATGGTAAAATAAAATAATTCATAAATTCTAAATCCTTTGTTTAAAAGCTCTTTTTCTTCCTTTGCAATTATATCTCCAAATAATGCATCTATTCCATTTCGTAAAGATAAAGTCAAATTTTTTATTCCATTTACTACTAATAAATATATCGAATACACAGAAACTTCTTTTAAATTTGAAAATATAGTCAAAACGGCTACGTCAGTATTGCTGTGCACTACCGATGCTATATGTTGTGCAAGCCCATCCCATTTTTGTTTTAGTTTATAATTGGAATCTGCTTCTTTTAAATTAATATTATATTTCTTCTTTATATATATATATTGTAAAATTGGTCTTAATGCAAAAATAGATACACTAGCAAGTTTTACAATTTGAATACTACAGCCAATTTTAACAAGTACAACCACAAATATTGCATTTAATATAGTGGTAATAATTTGTATACTAGATACAATGTATCCTTTCTGATCAGCATTTAGAAATAATTTATAAGTCATTCCTAAAAAATATTCAGCAAATGTACTTATGGCTATAATTAATATTAAAGAAATAGTAAATAACTTATCAAATTCATTGTTTATTACTGTAGGATATATTATACATAAAACTACTAAATAAATCAAAAATACATATGCTATTGTTCTAAAAAATTTCTGTGAAGATTTAATTATATTAGCAATTTCTCTATTATCTTTTTTAGCTAATGGTTTATATAAAGCTGACATTATTACAGGTCCTATTCCTGACTCTAATAGTGATATATAACCCAAAAATTGAGCGATTGAGGAAGTTAATCCATTTACGCTTGAACCAAAATTTTCTATAATCAATCTAGGGATTACAAAACCACATATTAATGTGATGATTTGTCCAATCATCGCTGATATAATATTTTTTATAGCTACTTTACTTCTCATTTTACACTTCTTTCTAATAACTGTTATTTTTTATTTATTTTTATCATATCTCCCAATTTTTTGTTCCATTCTTCCGGAGTAAACTTTTCATATCCTCCACCATGGAAAAACGTAAGTTCCCCAAAATAGATTTTTCCATTTATTAAATATAAATCAACTCTAACAAAAGGAATATTCTTTGATAATTTTCTAGCTATTTCTAGCATTTCATCCAAGTTGCTAGGCTTTTCAATAATTACATTTTTATCTGATGGATATTTTATTGATAAATCCTCAATTAAATTCCAATTTAAATCATATAAATTTCTTCTATGATTTTTGAATCTATCAAAATCCACTTGTATAAGTTTACATTCTCCATCAAAGCAAAACAATTTATAATCTCTTAAATCTTTGCAAGCTTCATCTTGCATATATTTTTCAGCTATAATCCTACGTTTTACATTTTTGTACGGATATTCTCTACTATAATAAAAGTAATTTCTTCTTAAACTAAAATTTAATATTTTTCTTGCTTTTGTCTTATCAAAGTTATTTTTGTTTTTACATATTACAATTCCACCTGAGTCATGCGTACATTTTAATACAAACTGATTTGGTAATTTATCAAAATCTATGTCTTTAAATTTATCATATACTCCTATAGTTGGAATTATATATTGTTCACCTATTATATTAGCTACATACTTTTTAACTTCATATTTATCAACCATTTTTGTATATTCATCTTTTCTATTATTAAGCTTTAACCATTGTAATTTTTCATTAAATGTTTGTGGATTGCTTAAATCTAATTTATTTTTTGTGCATTTTTTATATAAAATCTTTAGATACATTTTATCTGGTAAAATTCTACTTAAATCTTGTATTATAAAACGGATTCTATCTTTAATTTTTTGTATTAACTTTTTTAACATTTTCCTTTTCCTTCTCTTTACTAATTCTAATAAAATAATTATAATATTTTTCAAATATACGATCCGTTGAATGTGACTCTAAAATTTTCCTTGCCTCATTTCCCATATTTTTCGCTTTTTCTTTATTTTCTATTAAGAACATTGTCTTCTCCGCTATTTGTTTTACATTATCTACTTCTACTAGAATTCCATTTTTATTGTTTTCTATAATTTCTGATGGACCAGCAATACAGTCAGTTGATATACAAGGTAAACCACAAGCCATAGCTTCCATTAATGCATTTGGCATTCCTTCAAATCTTGAAGGAAATACAAATATTTCTGACTTATTAATTTCTAAAATAGCTTTTTTTACCTTTCCGGCCAAAATAACCTTATCTTTTAAATTTAATTTTTCTATTAATTTTTCTAACTCTTCTCTTTTTGACCCCTCTCCATATATAACTAATTTATATTCTGGATGTTTTTTTTGTACAATATTAAATGCTTCAATTAATATTTCATGAGCTTTTTCTTCCTCTAATCTTCCCATAGTTGAAATAATTTTTTCTTTTTCTACCTGTTCTATTTCATTTATAAAAGGATTACTAACTGCATTCGGGATAACAATACTTTTTTCTTGTATCTTTTTTGGAAACATTCTCTTTACACGTTCCGTCTGAAAAATATAACCATCACATAATTTAGGGCATATCTTAGACATTAGCTTAGTTTTAATTTTAATATTCTTAGCCTTTGGATTAGCTCTTTCAGATCCAATTAAAACAACATCACTTTTATTTTTTCTTTTATATTGTAGAACAAAAAATAAGGGTACATATAGCATTTCAAATATAATATCAGGCTTTATTTCATTTAAAATATTATTAACAAAATTTATTTTCAACTTTAATTTTTTTAGTAGTACAAATGGTTTAAAACCTTTTATACTTTTAGTATCATAATTTTTGTGATATGTTTTTACTCCACTCTCTAACTCAAAATTATTTGTGTCTTCTCCCATATTAATAAAATATATTTCATCTTTTTTATTTTTAGCGATCCAGTTAGATAACGAAGTGGCAACTCTCTCCGCTCCTCCCATTGCTAATCCTGGTAATATTATTACTATTTTCATTTTTCACTCCATATTTCTAATAATTATTTTATTTTTATCATATCTCCTAATTTTCTGTTCCATTCATTTGGATTTATCTTTGTAAAACCAGCCATATGATAGAAAGTCATTTCTCCAAAATAAATTTTATCATTTATCACATAAAAATCTACTCTTAGATGAGGTATTCCCTTGCTCAACCTTTCAGCTAATTCTTTCATCTTTTCAAATTGTTTTGGCTTTTTAGGTGTTATCTTTGCGTTAGGATCTCGTATTTCTATAGGTAAATGATTGTATTCCATATCAAAAAAATCTGTTGTTGAGTTTTTTGAAGCATCTTTCCCAATATACATTATTTCAGCTTTTCCATCAAAACAAAAATATTTATAATCTATTAAAGAATTACTTGTATCATCTTTTAATAATTGTTCAATTATTATTTTAGGTTTTACGTTTTTATATGGCCATTCTCTATGACTATAATAATAATTGTTTTTAAAGGCCTTCTTTATTTTGTCTTTTGCTTTTTTTCTATCAAAGTTTTCTTTATCTTCACATATAATATAACTTCCTGAATCGTGTGTACACTTTATTATGAACTGGTTTGGCAACTTATCAAAATCTATGTCTTCAAATTTGTCATAAACTCCTAAAGTAGGAATAATATATTCTTCTCCTATTATATTCGCAACATACTTTTTTGCCTCATATTTGTCCACCATTGTAGTATATATTTCTTTTCTGTCATTTATTTTTAACCATTGTAATTTTTCGTTGAATGTTTGAGGATTATCTAAATTTAACTTTTCACCCATTTTTTTTTCATATAACATTTTTATATATAATTTATCATTTAGGGTTATTAGTCTTTTATTATCTAACCACAATAAAAAATATTGTGGATGTCTTAAATATGTATATAACTTTTTAATCATTATTTTCCCTGTCTTTCTTTTATATATTTTTCCCATTTTTTGTTTATCTCTATTGGATTCAATTCTATGCAAATCTTATTTGCATTACTTGAAAGTTCTCTTGCAAGTTCTTTATCTTTTAGCACATTTTCAATCTCTTCTTTTAGTTTTTTTTCGTCATTTACTGGAACTAATATTCCATTTTTCTTATTTTCTATTAAAAATTTCGGTCCTCCACATGGGCAATCTGTTGAAATAACAGGTAACCCTAAAGCCATAGCTTCCATTAATGCATTTGGCATTCCTTCATAGTCTGATGAAAGTACAAATAAAGATGTATCGTATATTTCTTCCTTTATATTGTCAGTTTTTCCGGGTAAAAAAATTCTATTTTTCATATTTAATTGACTTATAAGTTTTTCCAAATTTTCTCTTTCTTTTCCTTCTCCATATATGACTAATTTAAAGTCTTTATATTCATTTGAAATTTTTGAAAATGCTTTTATTAATAATTCGTGATTCTTTTGTTTTTCTAGTCGTCCAACAGATACGATTTCCTTTTTCCTTTCACCTTCAAAAGGCTCCACAATAAATTTTTCATTTATTGGGTTTGGAATTATCGTGGCTTTACTTTGTATTTCTTTTGAAAAATATTCTTTTGCTTCTTCTGTTTGAAAAACAAATCCATTGGCTTTTGCATACAATATCTTCATAAGTAGCTTTTTTATTATGTTCCTATACTCAACTTTTGGATCATTTCTTACAGATATAATAACCTTTTTATGACATTTATAATTTGCAATCATTAGTCTATACGTCATTGCTGGAAGAAATGATACTATAATGTCTGGATTATCTTCTAATATAACTTTTTTTATGTTTGAGATGCATTTTATTTCTCTACTAATTTTATTTTTCTTACTATTTTCAGTATTTATAACTCTAATCTTATCATTTAATTCATATGCTATATTAACATTTCTAAGTGTCAATATAGAAACTTCATTTTCACTATCTTTTATAAAGTAATTAGCCAAATTTGTTATTACTCTTTCTGCTCCACCTTTTCCTAACGTATCTATTGCAAATAATATTTTCATTTTTCCTCCATTTACTGATTCAATATTGAATTTATTTTTTTAGAATACTTTTCAAAAGAATTATTATCTTCAATATATTTTCTTCCATTTTCTACTATATTGCTATATTCTACTTCATTTAAAGAGTATACCTTTTGCAATTCTTTTAATATACTTTTATCATCCATAATATCAAACAAAAATCCTCTATTATCATCTAGCATTTCTGGTATGCCCCCTCTATTAGAGGCAATTACAATAGTTTCCATCATCATAGCCTCTAAGACAGTCGTAGGATAGTTTTCCATCCATAGTGATGGAACCACCATATAATGAGCTCTTTCTATTTTTGATAATGCTTCTTCATTTTTCACAAATCCATAATTCACTATTTTTTTATTGTTTTTGATTAACTCTTCTAGTTTCAATTCATCCTCTTTAGAACTTGGTTTTCCAAGTATTTCTAGAATTACATTTTTATCAGTTGAAAATTTATTGAAAGCTTTTAAAAATCTAAATATTCCTTTGTTTTCATTTATTGCTCCTACATAAATAAATTTTTTTACTGCATTGTTTTTCTTTTCTGATTTTTGAACATTAATAGTTCTAATTGGATTATTTAAACTCACACTATTGTAGTCATAGTCTTTTAAATATTCATTTAGTTTTTCACTTGGAGAAATAAATTTTTTTACATATTTTTTTCTTATTTTTTCCATTCTTTTAGTTAGTTTCAATTTAAATAATATAGACCATTTTGAAGAATGGTATAGGCACTCTTTGCTACACTTTTGATATTTATATCCTTTACAAATGCTCAGGTCATCCTTTAAGCATGTCGACTTTGGACATACTACTGAATAGTCATGTACTAACTGATAAATTTCATAGTCTTTCAATGCTTTTATTTGCGTAATAGGACTATAGAAAATGTTATTAAGCACTATTTTATCTGGATTGACTTTATCTATTTCTTTCTTTATTTTTTTATATAAAAATGGATTGAATAACAATTTATTTATTTTTCCAAGTTTGCTATTTAATTTTACATTTAATATGTTTTCTTTGTTTTTAATATTCAATATATTTTTTTCAAAATTATCATCAAAAGTTAATAGATATACTTCATTTTTTTTATCTTTTTCTAATATTTCTTTTAAATTCAAGCAATATATTTCTGTACCACCTTGAATTAACTTTTCATTAACTATTAATATTTTCATTTTCTTCCTTATCTTTCATACTACTTACTAAACTTTCTCCCATTGCTAGCATAAACCAAATAAACAAATTATATGGTTCTGGTACAGAAACAAATGCACATATAAATACAACTATTATAAAGTTTGCTACTCCATATGCAATATTGGATTTATTCTTTCTTAATCTTTTTACTAGTTCAAATAGGTAATAAATAAATATTCCTGTTCCTAATATTCCTATATTGCATATCCAAGTACTTAATAAATCTTTACTTCTTACTGTACCAAATCCAATCCCTAATATTGGAAACTGTAAGCCTATAATTAAATGATTTATAAAAGCCGATGATCTTTCTTGCCCTGATAAATTGCTTCTTGTAATTTTTTGTATTAATCCAGTAAATATATTTGTTACAATATCCGAATTTATTATATATATAACTGCTAGGCATATAAGTCCAATTAATAAAACTATTAATGACCTTTTTAATATATTTTTATTTCTTTCTTTGTTTGCTTCATTCTTTTCAGTAATTACATTAAATATTAATATTATTGCTGTCGTAACTAATCCTAATAGAAAAGTACTAGATGTACTTCCAAAACCTACTAATAATATTAACGCTATAATTAAATATTTGTGTTTTATATTTTCTTCTGGAATTGATATTATTAGAGCTAACATTGCTACTAGGTAATATGCAAGCATTGATGGCTCTATAGTCGTACTATATATTCTTACAAAGCTTCCATATGGTTGTACATTTCCGTTAACATTACTTCTAAAGATTGTATCAAATGGTAAATTAAATATATAAGCTAATTCTTGATACAATCCTAACACAGCTACTACTACTACTCCTATAATCATATATTTTATTGTATTTTTTATCTCTTGAGTATTCTGTTTTAGATAATCAGCCATTGCATTGTAGAATATAAAGCAGTAAATTAAATACATCAATTGAGTTATATTATGACTTGTAAATACTGCATTTGTAAGTTCCCCATCTTGATTAATAATTTGGATGTTCATGCATTCTACTATTTTCGGCATTATAATTGAACATACACATAATATTATAAATATTAATATTAACTTATTTACCTCTAATTTTCTCTTATTTTTTATTATATTGACTGCTTGTTTTACTATAAATATTATTCCTAAATAATATACAGGTTGTATCGACAGATTTCCTATATTGACTATGCTTGAACCTGTAAAGCCCATAAATAGTAGTATTGTATACATTAAGTATTTATTATCCAAAAAAGCCAATATAATCCCTAAAGGGATTATAAAATATCCCAATATTTCTATTTGCATTTTTTCCTCCGTTAGTTGATATTATCATATCAATTTATCTATAATTTTTTTCTCCACTCCACTCCACTTATATTTTTTTAACACATTAAGTGTTTTTTCTTTGTTAGATACTTGACTTAATTTCAAATCAAGTATTTTGTCTACATCTATATAATTTACACTATCTCCATAAATTTCCCTAAATACTTCTATATCAGAAACAAAAATATTTTTGCATCCCATTGTCATGGCTTCTAATGGCGGTATTCCAAATCCTTCATATAAAGATGGAAAAATAAATGCCTTGCAATTTTTATACAACGCTGCTATCTCCTCGTCTGAAAGATATCCTGTATAAATTATATTGTCTAAGCTTTCTTCTTTTCCGCTTTCAAATATTTTGTTATTATTACCTGTTACAACAAAGTATTGGTTTGGATTATTTTTTGCTAACTCTTCAATATATTTGTGATTTTTATGTGGGCTTCTGCTTCCTAGTGAAAAATAAAAATTTTCTTTTTCAAGTTTTAACTTTTTTATTATACTTTCATCTGGTTGTATTTCTTTTAAATGTTCTGCAGAATTATATGTAACTGTAATTCTTTCTGGCTTTATTTTGTAATTTTCTATAATTTCGTTTTTAGAAAAGTTACTTACAGTAAATATGTGTTTATATCTTTTTATATTTAATTTTGTTACTAGCTTATACCAAGTTCTAAATTTAGCATTTAAGTGTTCTCCGTGTGTTTTAAATCCAATATCATGAATAGTTACATACCCTGGATATAATATTGGTGCTAAATTGCAAAGACTTATAAGTTTCCCTCTTCCATGTTTAATAATATAAAATGGTAACGATATTTGCTCCCATGCTTGTCCTTTTAATTTTCCAATTTTTCTTATTTCTATATTATCTAGTTCTATTTTATTTTGTATTTCATCATTTGGACATAAAAGTACAAATTTTATGTTTTTTTCTTTGTCTAATTGTTTTACTACTTCAATAGCATATCTTTGCACTCCTGTAATTTTTTGAGTTAAAAATCTTCCATTTATATATATAGTTTGTTCCTTCATAGATTTTACTTATTCTCCTCTATCTTTTCTTCTACAAACTTTCTTATTTTCTCTTGAAATACACTTTCATCAAACTCTAATGCGTGTTTTCTTATTTCTTGTTTATCAAACTTCATACTTTCAAATTTAGTAATTGCATCTTTTAAGCTTTCTGCCGTTTGTTCTTTAAAGAATACTCCTGTCTTTCCATCTATTACAGAATCTAATACTCCACCTTTTCCATATGCAATTACTGGTCTTCCGCATGCTTGTGCTTCAACTGGCACTATTCCAAAATCTTCCTCACCTGGGAATAACAAAGCCTTGCATTCTGACATATATTTTTTTACAACATCATCTGGCTGTCTTCCTAAAAAAATTATATTTTCATATTTTCCAGCTATTCTTTCTAGGTTTTCCCTTTCTGGTCCATCACCTGCTACTACTAATTTCTTTCCAAGTTCTTTGCATGCTTGTACAGCCAAATCAAATCTTTTATACCCTACTAGCCTTGAAAGTACAAAATAGTAGTCTCCATCAGTTTCTGATATGTCAAATAAGTTACATCTTACAGGTGGATTTATAACAATAGAATCTCTTTTATAGTGTTTTTTTATTCTTTTTTGCACTTCTGTAGAATTAGCTATAAAATAGTCTACTCTACTGCTTGAAGCTAAATCCCATATTCTCATATAGTGTAGTAATATTTCTACTAATTTTTTCTTTAATTTTCCCATTCCTTGTGTATATTCATCTCTTTTTTCCCATGCATATCTCATTGGAGTATGGCAATAACAAATGTGTATACTTCCTGGTTTTGTTAGTACTCCTTTTGCACATGAAGATGAACTACTTAATATTACTTCGTATTCATTTAAATTAAATTTTTCAAATGCCAATGGCATTTGTGGAAAATATTTTTTATGATTTGTAACCATCTTTTTCTTTTGTAAATAACTTGTTCTTACATCTATATTTTGTAATTCTTTATCCAACTTTTCAGGATTATAGAATGTTGTATATATTGGAGCTTCAGGATATACTCTTTTGAAGTTTATTACTACTTGTTCTGCTCCTCCCATATTTGTAAGCCAATCATGTACTATTGCTATCTTCATATTTTTCCCCTTTTCAAATTTTAAATAATATTTCTATAATTATGTGCTTCTGCAAGTCTATCTTTCTTACCTATAATAAGAACTCCATTTGAGTCTATACAAAATAAATCTTCTACATCTAGCAAAACAACTTTCTTGTTTTCTGCATAAATTACATTGTTTTTTGAATTTTCTGTGTAGGTATCTCCTATTGCTACATTTCCATTATCGTCATGTTCTATATATCTTTCTAAGCATTTCCATGTTCCTATATCATCCCAACCTAGTTCACTTGGTATGACATATATGTTTTTGCTTTTTTCCATTACAGCATAATCTATCGATATTGATTCGCAATTTTTATATGTTTCTCTTAATTCTTTCATATAATTTTGTTCATCAATTTTTGGAAGATTTGATAATATTTTATATGTTTTTTCACAATTATTTTTTAACTCTTCTAACATATAGTCTACATTGAATATAAACATTCCAGCATTCCATAAGTACTTTCCTTGCTTTAAATATTCCTTAGCAGTTTCCATATCTGGTTTTTCGACAAATTTTTCTACTTTAACTATTTCTTTATATTTCTTTTCGTTATATTTTATATAGCCATATCCTGTTTCTGGTCTTGTTGGTGTTATTCCTATTGTTATAATTGCTTCTTTATTTTGATTTGTTATATAGTCATTTGCTTTTTTTACAGTATATTTGAAATTATCTATATCTTTTACTATATGGTCTGAAGGTAATACTACTATGTTAGAATCTTTATACATTTGTTTTATATATAAAGATGCAAGTAGAATACAAGGAGCTGTGTTTCTTCCTGTTGGTTCAGTTATAATATTTTTTTCTGGTAATTCTGGCAATTGTTCTTTTACTAATTCTTTGTACATTTCTCCAGTTATTACAAAGATTTTATCCATTGTGGTAATTTTCAAAGAACGTGCTACAGTTAATTGTAGCATTGTTTCATTTCCTATTAATTTTAAAAATTGCTTTGGTTTTTCTTCTGTAGATTTAGGCCAGAATCTAGTTCCTTTTCCCCCTGCCATTATTAGCACACATAAATTGTTATCTTCTTTCATCTTATTTGGCTCCCTCTTTTTTAAAGACTTTTAAAAATGTTCGTATAATTATTTTTACATCTAATATAGCTGTTCTTGTTGCTATGTAACCTCTGTCTATTTGCATTCGATATTCAAATGTTGTTTCACTTCTTCCGTTTACTTGCCATAAGCCTGTTAACCCAGGTTTTACCTTTATAATATCATTATAATTTTCTCCCATATCTTCTATCTCTCTTGGTAAATATGGGCGTGGTCCTACTAAGCTCATTTCTCCTCTTAATACATTTATAAATTGTGGAAATTCGTCGATACTTGTCTTTCTTATGAATTTTCCTATAGCAGTTATTCTTGGATCATCTTTTAATTTTTTGTATTTTCTATACTCTTCTCTTGCTTCTTCGTTTTCTGCTAGATATTTACTTAATTTATCATCTGCATCCACTACCATAGATCTATATTTGTATAATTTAAATAGTTTACCATTTTTCCCTATTCTTTCATGCACATAAAAAACTGGTCCGTTATCTTTTGCTATAATATTTGCAATCCAAATTGCTATTGTTAAAGGTACCAATATTATCATTCCAAATAAAGCACCTATTATATCTACACATCTTTTTAATATTTCATATATTTTTAATCTAATACTCTTTATTTTTTCTTTATTATCTGATATCTCCATTGTATTTGCCTTTTCTGCGTTTGTTTCTATTTCCATCACTATATCCCCTTTTTCATTTTTGTATAATGATTTTCTGTGTTTGTTGTTATTGTATAATAACACAAAATAATAGTCAAGTAATAATGGAATTTTATTGTCGTTTTTTACAAAAAAATAGAATAATAATTAATCATTTATTTTTAATTAATTATTATCCTATTTAAATTTATTTTTTTCTATAATTTTATAATAAAACTGTAAATTTTTCTCACTAAATTTGTTTCAATCTTTACTCTTTGTATCCTGTTTTATTTACTATTTGATTACTTATTTGTTTTATATCATCTGGCACTTCATAATCTTGTTCATCAAATGCTTTTTGGTGTAATTCTTTTACATTGCTTTCTAGAGTAACTGGCACTCCATACCATCTGTCTAATGTTATTCCTTGTGTTTTATATGGCCATCCTATACTGTCTGTTATATTGTAGCTTAATAAATCTGGTATCATTGTAATAATGCTTGATGAAGATATATTAGTATATACTTTTGGCAATATTGTATCCATTAATGAGTTTATTTCTCCTACACTCTTAGTTTTTAACTTTTTAAGCATTGCTTCTAATACGTCTCTCATACGCTCTGTTCTTTTATAATCTCCACCTGCTGTGTATCTAATTCTGGAATATGCTACAGCCTGGACACCATCTAGTTTTTGTTTTCCAGCTTTAGTTATATGAGATGATTTTATTCCTGTATTATCTGATGTTCCGTCTATATAGTCATTAATATATTGTAATTCTGATTGTTCTATTGTCATTTCTATTCCGCCTAATGCATCTACAGCTTCTGCTACTAAATCGAAATTAACTGTTACAAATTCTGTTATGTTTAAGTCTAAGTTTGTATTTAATGTTTTTATAGCAAGTGGCGCTTCTCCATAAGAGTATGCATGTGTTATTTTATCTAATCCGTGTCCATCTATTTGCACATATGTATCACGGTATACCGATATTAATTTTACATCTTTTGTTTTTTGATTGATACTTGCTATTATTATGCAGTCACTTCTGTTTCCCTTTCCTAAATTGCTATCTCTACTGTCTACTCCAAATAGTGCTATGTTTCTATATCCAGTAAGTTCTTTGTTTACATTTAATTCATCTACATTTATATCTACTTGTTGCATTTTATTTAACTTGCTTGATATATATGAGTATCCGCCTATTGCAACGCCTCCTATAATGATTATTAATATAAGTAATATAATTCCTATAACTTTAAAGAATTTTCCAGCTTTGCTTTTCTTCTTTCTTGGTTTTTCTTGCATTTCTGGATTTTTTATGTTCCTTGTTCTTCTTTCTCTCTTTTCACTTTTCCCTGCCGAATGTTTTCCTGCCATTTTTTATCACATTCCTTTCTGTAATATACTTTTCATTTTTTGTTTTACTATTTTAGAACAAATTTTACTTTGTAAAGTCTCTGCTCTTTATATAAAAAAGTGTTAAAATATAAGTTACTTCCATATTTTAACACTAATAATCGATATTGTCTAGATTAAACTTTTTTCCATAACCAATTTAAACTACTATCTATGCTCTTTTTCTTTTTTGATTTGCTCTCCATTTCGTCTATCCATAAATATGATAAGAATGATACGAAAATGAATGCAAAATCTACTGCAAGGCTGATAGCTAATTGTGTTTGAATTTCTGGCACAGTTGCTATTGAATATTCAAATGCATGCCCTGTTAATACCATTAAAAATACTACTAACATTATTCCTGGTACTATACTTTTTTTGCTTTCTCTTCCTAATAATATAACTAATGTAAATAATACAAGTGCTACTATTACAGAAAAAGCATCTGAAAAGTTAATTATTGGTGTCATTTGTTTTTCCTCCTTTTATCTTTCGATTTACATTTATTATTTTACATATAATATTACTTTTTTTCAAGTATTTTTTTAAAATTTATCATAAATAATACCCTACCTTGAATTTTCAAAGTAGGGTATCGGCATTTATGCAATGTCAATATAGTAATTATTGTTGGCAAACATTTCGGGTCTTTCAGCCTTATATCTGTCAACAGTCTCATTTTTCCTCAAATAGATTCGACTGTATGGCTTGTTCTCCAAAAAATATTTCACAAACTGATGAACTACCTCTGAACCATATCTTACATCCCAGGATTTATTAGGGATAGATATTTTTACTTCTGCTACAGTTCCATCTATTTCAGAAACCTGAATAAGTCCAATTAATTTGGAATCAATGTCTTGTACCTTCAAGTAATAACGACTGTTATCATTGGGGATAACATTTATTCTTTCTTTGTCATTTAATTCATGTGTTTTTGCCTGTATTTTATACTTTTGCAAATCACCTTCTTTAGCATTACTTATCGTTACTCTCCGGTTTCCAAATCTTTTGTTTATTCGCATATACAAATGCCTCCTTGTTTATTTTTATAGTGTATAACTATTATACAACATTGTAATGTACTTTTCAAGTGTTCTATTGATTTTTGTCGATTTTTGTCATTTCGTGTTTGTAATTTGTACTGTTTAAATGTTACTTTTAAACAGTCTATCTATGCAAAGTTTCTATTCATCCCAGTTATGATATACTTCAGATACATCGTCTAATTCATCTAGCATGTCTATTAATCTTTCCATTCTTGCTGAACCTGCTTCATCTAGTGCAACATATGTAGATGGAACCATTTGTACTCCTGCTTCTAGGAATTCTAATCCTTCTTGTTCTAATTTTTCTCTTACCTCTGAGAATGTTTCTGGTGATGTTGTTATTTCGTATACTTCTTCCTCTGAAGAGAAGTCATCTGCTCCACTTTCTATTGCAAGCATCATTAGACTGTCTTCATCTAGTGCGCAATTTGCTTTGTCTATTACTATTACTCCTTTTTTAGTAAATAGATAAGATACACATCCATTTGTTCCTAGGTTTCCACCACATTTTGAAAACGCATGTCTTATATCTGCTGCTGTTCTATTTTTGTTGTCTGTTGCAGCTTCTACTATAACTGCTATTCCATTTGGTCC
>CAKPFO010000007.1 GCA_934153805.1 uncultured Clostridia bacterium
AGTGATGGAAAATATTATTATGGAATAAAAACAACAGCAATATCAGAAAATGTAAAACAAAAGAATCTATATGATGTAGCAGGAAATCTATGGGAGTGGACACAGGAAGCCTCTTACCCAAATAATACACTAGAATCATACATGCTTCGTGGGGGTAGCTTCGACAACAGCTACTCGGGCAGCCCTGCGTGTTACCGTGGTTACGGCACTGCGACTAACACTGACACGAACCGCGGCTTCCGTCCCGCACTTTACATCAAGTAGTACTGAGCGCTGGCAGCGATACATTGAAACGAGCTCGAATTGTGATTAAAAGTATAAAATAAAAAAATGGATTGATAAGATAGTGTATTATCTAGTGTGTAAATTTTAAAATCAATAAAAATTTACACACTAGACTAGACAAGATAAAAAATGTAAGGATAAATAAAATGGAAACAAGAAAAGAACTAACATTAATTCCAAAAACAGAAAATTATATAAAATATATGTTAAATGTAATAGTAAAGTTACCTAGAACAGAAAAATTTAGTATAGGTAACGAGTACAAAAATATGATGTATAAAATGTTAGAAGAAGTTATGATGCTTGGAAAAGTTGTAACTGAAGAAAAAATGAATTATATAAATAAAATTGATGCGAGAATAAATGTACAAAGAGTATTTTTAAGAATAATGCAAGATAATAAATGGATTGATGAGAAAAAATTTTTATATAGCATGTCTTTGTTAGATGAATTAGGAAGAATTGTAGGAGGATTACTAAAAACATATGCCCAAAACATTAAGAAATCAATTTGATAAAAAACTCTCATATGAAAAGTTGATGGAGGCCCATAAAAGAAGTTGTGACAATAAAACTTGTAGAAAAGATATAATATTATTTAACTTGAAAAAAGAAGCATATGTAAAATATTTGTACGAAAATTTAAAAAATCAAACATATAAACATGGTGGATATACGATATTTTATGTACATGAACCAAAACTAAGAAGAATTCAAAAATCAAGATATATAGATAGAGTAGTTCATAGATGGTTAGTAGATAATTTTCTTGCACCTACATTTATACCGCAATTTATAAAAAACTCATATGCATGTCTACCAAATAGAGGAATGCACCAAGCTACATTAGATGTAAAGCAAGCAATGGGACATTGTAAATGCATATGGGGGGAATATTACATTGTAAAAATGGATGTAAAAAAATATTTTCAAAACATAAATAAAGAGATATTACTAAAAATAGTAAATCGAAAAATAAAAGACAAAAAACTTATATGGTTGATAAATGAAATTATATATTCAACCGAAGAAGATACTGGAATACCTATAGGAAATTATACATCACAAATCTTTGCAAATATTTATTTAAATGAGGTAGATCAGTATGCTAAACATATACTTAAATTAAAGTACTATTTTAGGTATATGGATGATACTATTGTTTTAGTAAAGAGCAAAAGTGAGGCAAAAAATGTTTTAGAAAGAATAAGAGAATTTTTGAATGAAAAACTTAAGTTAGAATTAAATAGCAAAACACAAATTTTTAAAAGCAAGCAAGGAGTTAACTTTTGTGGATATAAAATAAATGAATACAGAATGAAAATTAGAGAAAAAGGCAAGAAGAAAATTAAAAAGAAAATTAAGCATCTAAAAGAAAATATAAAAAGTGGAACGATGACAAGTATAGAGGCTAAAAAATATTTATGTGGTCATTTTGGATATATAAAATATGCAGATGTACACAATTTAACAGAAAAATTATTTTATATAGAAGAGTAAAAGATAATGGGGTAAATCAAAGGCTCAGTTGCTTCGTGGGGGTAGCTTCAACAACAGCTACTCTGACAACCCTGCATGTTACCGTGATAACAACACTGCGACTAACACTAACACGAACAACGGCTTCCGTCCCGCACTCTAATATTAATCCAGATTATATATTTCAAGGAATATATACAGTGATGTGTTAGATATTAAAGAGGTTTATCCCTTCCTAATTTAGGTAAATATGAATCAATAAAATATGTACTAGTAGAAAAGTTGAAAGTATGTATTTTGTGCTATATGTAGGTATAATATGAATAAATGTATTTTAATAGGTAAAATTTTGAGCGATGTAGATTTTCAATTTTTATGCAATAAAAAACATGTATCAATAGCAACAATAAAAGTAGAATTATGTGACAAAACACCAATACACGTATATGGAATAGATTTGATGGCAGACCATATGTATAGAGAGCTAAACAAAGGTGATGTTGTTATTGTATATGGATGTATACGACAGAATAAACAAAATGTTAAAATAGAGGTCACAGAAATAGAAAAGTTTGAACAAAAAATAGATTAAAATAAGTAAATAGAAAATAGGAGAAAGTCTAAAATGGGGATACATTAATTATAAATTTCTTCTATTTCTTTTTTTATTTTTTCTAGAAAATAAAACGAATCTCTAAAGCTAATATTGTCCATATCAGTATTTAGAATTTGAGTTATAACATCCTTTAACTTGTTGTTATTCAGATAATCTGAATAATTGCCAATTTTTTCGTATTTTGAGTCTATTATTTCTACGTTAAATTCTAAGTTTTTTATTATATTAATATATGTGTCTAATTTTTGTTGTGGAAACCCACATTTTACTACGTTTTCATTTAGATTTGTTAGTTTAAATCCAAGTTTTTCGTTTAAAGTACGTGCATCATTTTCAAGTGCTATATAAAATATACCACTTTTAAATAGATATATTACATCGTTATTATCTTTTTTTAATTTTAAATATTCTTCATATAATTTACTCATTTGTGTCTCCTTTTTGCACCCCATCTTAGACTATTAGATAAAGTATATACTAAGCTGAATGTCAAAGTTTGTCGAAATTAGAAGAAAATATACTATTTTTAGAGAATGATAAAGAGCTTTTAATAAAAGATACAAATATTTTGCATAGAAACAAAAATATTTTTAAATATAGTATAAATCAAAGGACAATGGAATATAATGTTAAAGTCAAATTGATTTGACAAGTTATATATTTTGTGTTAAAATATATTTAACTTAAGCAGGAGGCAGAGAGTTCCCAAGGTGGAGCTCCTAGATAGGTTGAAATACCTATTCCAATCGCCTCTTGCACATTTTTTTATATATAGTATTCTTTTGATTTAAAAGGAATATACTTTGTTAGAAATTTAGATTCAATAGGATTAATTAATGTATTTAATTTGTTATACATGTTTAAACAGTGTTCTTTCTTTGTGGCACTGTATTTTTTGTATCCTTTACTAATAGAAAAGTGTTTTTCTATATAAAAAGCAAATATATCAGCAATTTGTATAAAATTACTATTTTTAGAATTTAAAAACATTGCTTCTTCAATCATAGTATTATTGTTTTGAGACAATATTGGATAAATGTTATGTAGGGTAGATGGTATGGTTAAAATATTATCTAAAAAAATAATTCCCTTGTTATTGTGTTTAACTAAAATATCAGAAACAAAATCATACATCATTACAAAAGAGTAAATATATGGCTCTATTTTTATTGAATTCTTAAAAGTATCATTAATACTTTTTTTAAAGTGTTTTTTATCAATTGCAATAAATTGAACTCTTATGTCTAATTCTAATATTAGATTTACTAAACTTTCTAAAGTTTTAAAGTTATCTTTCCAATCAAATTGATTAAAAACTGATTTTTTAGAAGAATTAAAAAGTTCATTTGTATGTATTTCATAATTTCCTAATATAGGTAATATTTCAACTTTTTTTTGATTAAAATAATTATTTATTTCATGCCATTTTTTATCTTCAATTAAAACTCCAGCTAACACAAAGATAGGCTGTTCTTTATTATCATAATCAGTTCCAGTATTTCCACTTTCATCTGCATACATTAGATACATTGAAATTTATCTCCTTTTCATAGAATAATATTTGCGAACAAAATTTCTTGTACAATTATTATACCATAAATTTAAAAAAAGTATAGCGAACAAACAAAATTTTTGAAATTTTATATTTGAGCTGTTTTGCAAAGAATAAAAATGTTTTTATATAATATAATAATATAAAAGGTTTAATGTTTTGGGGAGGAATATAAATAAATGAAAATAAGATATTTTGACCATGCTGCTACAACACCAGTTAGAGAAGAAGTTTTAAATGCAATGATACCATTTTTTAGCCTAGAGTATGGGAATGCGTCATCTATATATGGAAAACGGAAGAGATGCAAAAAAAGCGTTACAAATTGCAAGACAAAAAGTTGCAAATGCAATTAATGCTAAGCCAAAAGAGATTTATTTTACCTCGTGTGGAAGTGAAAGTGACAACTTGGCATTAAAAGGGGTGGCATATAAGAACAGGGAAAAGAAAAACCATATAATAACTACTAAAATAGAGCATCCTGCTATATTACATACTTGTCAAACATTACAAAGACAAGGCTTTGATGTGACTTACTTGAATGTAGATGAGAATGGTTTTATCTCTTTGACAGAATTAGAAAATGCAATTAATGATAAAACTATATTAATAAGTGTTATGTTTGCAAATAATGAGATTGGAACGATAGAACCAATAAGTAAAATTGGAAAAATTGCTAAAAAGCATAATGTATTATTTCATACTGATAGCGTTCAGGCTATTGGAAATGTAAGAATAGATGTGGATGAATTAAATATCGATTTACTTTCTATGTCAGCTCATAAGTTTTATGGACCTAAAGGCGTAGGAGCATTATATGTAAGAGAAGGCGTAGAATTTGAGAGGATACAAGATGGAGGACATCAGGAAAGAGATAAAAGGTCAGGAACAGAAAATGTAGCAGGTATAGTAGGTTTGGCAGAAGCAATAAAAATATCTTATGAAAATTTTGAAAAATATAACAAGAAATTAACCGATTTAAGAGAATATTATTTTAGTCAAGTGCAAGAAAAAATACCAAATATAAAAATTAACGGTGATAGAAAATTGAGATTACCAGGAAATGCAAGTGTATCTTTTGCTAATGTTCAAAGTGAAGAGATTTTATTTAAATTAGATGAAAAAGGAATATGTGCCTCTGGTGGAAGTGCATGCAGTACGGGTAATCCAAGTCCTTCACATGTTTTACTTGCAATTGGTGCGGACTCTACCATGGCAAAAGGAACTATAAGAGTGACATTTGGATTAGATAATCAAAAAGAAGATGTAGATTATTTGGTAGATAATTTATCTAAAATCGTGGAGGAATTAAGAAAAGAAAATTAGAATAAATTTATAAAACTTGATAATAATACTAAATAGAAGTGATGATAAGAAAGTGAAAATAAGGTTTAAAATCAATTTATAAAATAATGTATTTTATAAATTGACTGTAACATAAAAATATTATGAAATAAAGAAATTAGAAAAATTACAAAAGAACAGGAGAATCTATTTAGTGAAAAATATAAAAATTGCATTAATAGGAATTGTAGCAGGTTTAATATGTGGCTTTTTCGCTTCTGGTGGAGGTCTAATATTAGTACCTGCTTTTGTGTATATTTTGAATATGGATGATACAAAGGCAAGAGGAACAGCTGTAACATGTATGCTACCTATGGTGGTTACTAGTAGTATTTTTTATTATAGAGAAAACTATATAAAATGGAATATAGGAATTATGTGTGCTGTAGGTGGAGTAATAGGAGGCATTATAGGTGCAAAATTGTTAAAAAAATTACCAAAACAATATTTGAGAGTAATGTTTATTGTATTTTTATTATATGTATCTATAAAAATGCTTGCTAGTTAATTTTAATTGAATAAAAATGTGCTATAAAACTGTAAATTAATAGTAAAGAATAATAGAACTAAAAAAGTAATTTGGTAATATGCTAATAAAAATGTTAAAAAGTTTTTTGAAAAAATTAGTAATATGTTAATAAAAATGTTAAAAAGTTTTTTTAAAATGGTACAACCAATAAATCTAATTAAGGAAAAATAAAAAAGGAAAGGAAAAAGAAAATGCCAATTTTATTTGGAATTATATCTGGAATAGTTACGGGAATGGGAATGGGAGGAGGAACCGTACTAATTTTGCTGTTATCACTTTTTATGAATTTAGAGCAACATATTGCGCAAGCGACAAATTTAGTATTTTTTATACCAACTGCATTATCAGCAATTATAATAAATATAAAACAAAACAATGTAGATAAAAAGCTAGCATTGCAAGTTTCTATTTTAGGAATAATAGGAGCAATAGTAGGAGCAATCGTATCGGAACAAATGAGTTCAGAAAATTTAAAAAGATACTTTGCTATATTTATTTTAATAATTGCACTACATGAAATATATGTACTATATAGAGAGTATAATAGGAGCCGAAAAAAGACATAATAGTATAAAATAGTTTAAGGAGGGATTTGTATGAAATTTGTTAAAGGAATATTAATTGGAGGAATTGCCACTGCTGGAGCAATGTACATGTATAAAGAAATGTCTGGAAGAGGCAAAAGACAAATGATAAAAAAAGGAAAGCAATTTGCTCGTAAAATGGGAATTTTATAATGCGTTAGCTAATTAATATTAAATAAAAAAATAGTTCTATAAAAGTATTTAAATTATTTTTATAGAACTATTTTTGTGTTACCGTAAAAATTTCCTTATAAGAAGAATTTATTTTCGGGAAAATTATTAAGAACTTTAGAGTTTTTAAAAATGATATTTAGTAGAAAAAATTGATACACTTTTTTTACTAAATAATAGCAAAATTGATAACATAAAAAGATAAATATTACAGAAATATTACATTTAAATTACAAGTATATTAAAACTATTGACTTTTTGTGAAAAAACGATAAAATAAAAGCACAATTACATTATTGTGTGCAAAAAAAGACAAAAAAGGTAAAAAGTATAAAGAAAAATTAGTATTATTTTGTCTGAAAAAGCCAAAAATAATAATGTATTTTTATGAAAACAAAGGAGATAAAATGTCAAGTTGCTTAGGTTTATATATACAAGATAACTTAATTAAATATGCAAAAGTAACAAAAGAAAAAGACAACTTAAAAGTAGAAGCTTTTGGTGTAAAATTCTATGACAATTTGGCTCAAGCTATAGACCAAATTGTTGCAGAAACATTTAGCTACAAAATACCAATAAGCACAAACTTGTCAGAAGAAAGTTACAATTATTTTTATTTATTTAGCTTATTAAATAAAAATGACTTAAAAAAATCAATTGACACAGAATTTGATTCTTTTTGTTATGACAAAGGTTTAAATAAAAATACATTAGAAGCTAGGTATGCATTAGTTGCAGATATTGAAGATAAGGAAAAAATAAAAGTAATTCATATATTTACTAATAAAATAGAAGTAAATAAAAAAATACAAGACCTTGAAAATCATTCTGCATCAACAATAGTACCTTTACCAATGTGCATACCAAATATTGCAGATTTAAAAGAAAAAGAAAATGCATTAATTGTAAACATAGAAGATAAGACAACGGTAACAACAATAATTGACCAAAAGATATATCATGTTGATAAAATAGAAGAAGGTTCAGCACAAATATTAAATAGTATTAATGAAAAAGAAAATTCTTATACAAAAGCATATGAAATATGTAAGAACACAACAATATATACAATGGAAGGTAGAGATTTGGCACAAGAGGAAAATTTGTATTTACAAGATATAATGCCAACTTTATATGAAATTGTTCAACAAGTTAGAAAAATAGTGGATAGCTCTTTAAACAAAATAGAGAAAATGTATATTACAGGTACAGCAAGTACTATTAATAATATTGACTTATATTTTCAAGAGTATTTCCCAGAAATAAAATGTCAAATTTTGAAACCATATTTTATACCAGAGACTGTAAAAATTAATATGAAAGACTATATAGAGGTAAACTCTGCTATAGCTTTAGCATTACAAGGTCTTGGAAATGGAATAAAAAATATTAACTTTAAAAAGCCAGCCTTAATGGATAAATTACCAGAATGGATGAAAATTAGTATAGGTGATAAAGACGGAGAAAAGAAAAAGAAACTTAATATCAACTGGGCTAAGAATATTAATATATCTTTTGATATGAAAGGGGCTTTAGACAATACAGAAAAGTGGCTTGTTAGGACAATTAGTGGAATATTGATGTTTATAATTATTTATTCAGGAATTACTGTATTTTTAAAAGTACAAACTGATAACAAATTAAAACAAGTACAAGATGTAAAAAATGATACAACACAGCAAATTGCATTGGTAGATAGTGATATTCAAAAATTAAATAACAAGACAACAAAATACAATGAAATATTAAAAAAATTAGAAGATTATAAAAGCGAGACAAACGAAAATAGAAAAATTAAAGATTCTATACCAAATTTATTAACATCAATAATGTTTGGTATGCCACAACAAGTAACAATAACATCTATAAAAAATACAACAGGTTATACAATTAGAATAGAAGCAGAAGCAAAAGAATATGCTCAGCTAGGTTATTTTATAGGAAACATAAAGACAACTGGAATATTATACAACGTAACATCATCATCTGGAGTAAAACAAAATGATGTTGTAAAAGTAACAATAGAAGGAAGCTTATTCCCTGAATAATAAAAAGGAGAATGATTAATGAGGAAAATACTATTAATAATAGCTATAGTATTACTACTTGGATTTGGTTATGTCTCTGTTGTTAAAGGATTTGAAATAGGAAGCTTAAAGATTTCAAGCGTAAAACAGATTGATGAGCAAAGTCAAAACTTAAAATTAAAAATAGAAGAACTAAACTCATTAATAGATGTAAGTTTTCCTAAGAAAGTTAGTGAATTAAAAGAAGCTAGCAATAAAATGCAAGCAACTAAAAAACAGTATTTAGATGAAACTAATACAAGCAGTGATGCAGAAATTTTATATGCTACTCAAACTGAAAGCTATGATATAGAAAGACTATGGACTACTATAGGTAAGCATGTAGACGATGCTGGTGTAAATTTAAAAATGGTTTTAAATACTAGTGCATCAGGTTCAAACGAAACTAAAGATATAGCATTTACAGTAGATGGAACTTATATAGCAATTACAAATTTTCTATATGGAATAGAGGATGATGAAGAACTAAATTTTAGAATTTACAATTTTGCATTATCTCCATATCAAAACGAAATATTGCAAGCAACATTTACAGTAAAAGATGTTAGAATAACGTCAAGTTCATTAAATGAAAATTTAACAACATCAACGACAACAACTAATAATAGTACAAATACAACTACTGATACAAATACGAATACTACTACAGAAAATACTACTAATCAGTAGAAAATAAAGGAGTAAACAATGGCTAAAACAGTTTTCAAAGAAATAATAATAACTTTATTGCTATGTATTGCTATTTTATTAATATTAGGAATTATATTTTATGATTATAATCCATTAAATAAGGTGGTACCTAGTAAAATAGCGTATACTGAACCAGATGATATAAAAAATGAACTAGAAGAAAACGAAGTAAATGATGTCTGGGACAGTGGAATAAATGTTGTATATAGCATTGAAGGAAAAGATTTGAATGTTTATAAAAAAAGCAATAGCTATGTTTCTGGAAAACAAAATCCATTTGGAACAATTGCGGAGGAAGTTACAAATGATGAAACTAATTCGTCTACAACAAGTGGCAGTTCAACAGGAACAAAAGCTAATAATATAAATAAAACTAATACGAATCCAGATTCAACAGGGACATTCTTAAATACAACTGGAAAAAAATAATTTAGGTTATATTTATTTATTAAATATATACAAAAGAATATTGATAAGGAGGAGTTTTTTATGTTAAAACAACAAAAAGGTATTACATTAGTAGCATTAGTAATCACAATAGTAGTTTTAATAATCTTAGCAGGAGTTGCTATTTCATTAACTCTATCAGATAATGGAATATTCAACAGAGCTAAAACTGCTAGAGACGATTATCAACATGCTGCAAACGAAGAAAATGTTGGATTTACAAACATTGAAGCATATGTTAACAGCATACAATAATTATTATTTAGTAAAAAAGCTAAATATGAGGTTACCTGTAAAATTATATTTAGGTAACCTCTAATTTTTTTAAAAGTGATTGATATTTTCAATCATTTAGTATATTAGTAAGGAAAGATATCAATATGGAACAGATTATTTTTTATATATTAATTTTTATGATAGGAACATTATTTGGTAGTTTTTCTACCTTAGCAGTATATAGAATTCCATTACATCAGGATATTACACATAAACGTTCATATTGCCCAAAATGTAATCATAAACTTGATTTTTGGGATATGATACCAATTTTAAGCTACATATGTTTAGGTGGAAAGTGTAGATATTGCAAAGAAAAAATAAGAATACGTTATTTGTTATTAGAAGCATTTACTGGAACAGTGTTTTTATTATACGCTATGTCATTAAATATAAATTTTTATAATTTAGAAATAAATAAACTAGTATATTTAGTAATTGGCATGTTGTACATAGCAGGACTTATAATTGTAGCAGGAATTGACAAAGAAAAAGTAAGTATAAGCAGAGAATTAATGGTATATGAAATTGTAATCCTTTCTATATATATGATTTATCTATATATAGTACAAGGAGTTAATATATATAGATATGTCATATATTTATTAGTATTAATGATTTTATTTGCAATAGATGTGAAGAAATATAAAAAACAAAATAAAGATAATTATACAATTGGAATAATTATATTAAGTATTGTACAAGCTATTTTTGTAGGTGAATATGGATTTGCAATAACAGTAGCATTAGCTTTTATAGCACTTGCCATAGAATGTATATTAAATAAAATTATTCATAAAGAAAAAAAATGCTACAAAAATATATCTATTGGATATTATTTGTGTATTTCAAACATAATAACAATAATAGTTGCAAATATGGTGACTTGTGGGTGGTTAAATGAAATTTTTTAAAAAGATAAAATCAAATAAAGGTGTAACAATGACAGATGTTGTTATTGGAATGCTTATACTAATTATATTTACAGGAATATTAACATCAAGTTTTTATAAAATATATTCGTACAATCTTCTAATAAGAATGAATGCTATAGCAGTTGATTATACAATAAAAATATTAGAAGACATTGATAAAATGAAGTATGATGAAGTAACAGAAGAATTAAATAATACCTTAACATCAAATTATAATATTATGGACAAATATAAGGTAAGCGTAAAAATAGAAAATTATAACAAAGACGATAACACTAAAGAGGATATTATAAAAATAGTGACAGTAGATGTTAAATATAATTTAAATGGTGACGAAAAGAGTTATTCTGTTAGTAAATTAAAAATAAAGGAAATGTAGGAAAGGTGATAAAGTGAAATCTGACAAAGGTATAACATTAACTAGTTTAATATTGTATATAGTTTTAATTATTCTTGTATTAGGTTTTTTATCTTTAGTTAGTCAAAATTTCTTTCAAAATACAAAATATATTTCTGATACTGGAAAATATGTAGCAGAATTTAATAAATTTAATATGTATTTTATAGAAGATGTAAAAAACAATGCAGATGTATATACAATAGAAGATAATAAAATTGTTTTTGAAGATGGAACTATATATACGTATACAGATAATGACATATACAGAAATAAAGTAAAGATTTGTGAAAATATAGATTATTGCAAATTTTCTAAAACAAATCAAATAGATGAAAATGAATTTGAAAAGAAAATTATTAATGTAAAAATACGAATAGAAGGTTCAAAAAATTTTGAAACAGAAAACGACTATGTATTAAAATATTGGTAATTTATAGTAAATAAAAAAAATACTATATCATTAAAAAATTTTATAGTATAATATAAGTATAATGTACAAAAGAAGGAGGAATACATATGGCAGCTAAACAAAGACAACCAATAGGAATAGAACTTGCAAAAAGAAATTTAATAACAGAAGAGGATATAAATAAGGCTTTGGAATATCAAAAAAGTCATCCTACTAAAAAGTTGGGTGATATAATTTACATATTGAACTTATGTAACGCAGAACAATTAATAGAAGCAATAGGAGAAATATTAGATGAAAAAGCTATATTATTGCATGAATCTGATGTAAGGATTAATGTACAAGATTATATATCTTTAGATATAGCAAAAAGAAATAAAGCAATACCTTTTGAAGAAGAATCTGGAAGAATAAAAGTATGTTTTGCAGATACATCAAATAGTAGGGCAGTCGAAACAATAAGGCTTTTATTATTAAATAAAGGTTTAGTTATGGAAAAATACATAACATTCGAAACTAACATAGAGAGAATATTAACATCTATAGAGGGAGTTGCAGCAGAAACAATAAATCCA
This sequence comes from uncultured Clostridia bacterium, assembly GCA_934153805.1. GTDB lineage: Bacteria > Bacillota > Clostridia > TANB77 > CAG-508 > UMGS1663. Next base: position 12,380 of record CAKPFO010000007.1, read on the forward strand.
AATGGAGATATTACAGGATTAGTAGATAGTATTATTAAAGTGGGTATTGAAAAAAGAGCAAGTGATATTCACTTTGAACCAATGGATGACAAAATGAGAATAAGATATAGAATAGATGGTCAATTAATAACAGCTGTATCTATAGGCAATGATAAGCAAGCACAAATAATAGGTAGGTTAAAAGCAATATCTAATATGCATCAAGAAAAACAACAATCTCAAGATGGTAGAATACTTATGTATCCAGATTATAACATACGTGTATCTTCTCAAAAAAATATTTATGGAGAAAAATTTGTATTAAGATTATTAAAGAAAAATGCGGGAATTAAAAAAATATATGATTTAGGATTTCCAAATGACGAAAAATTAGTAAAGCAATGTTTTGACAAAAGAAATAGTATAACAATAATTGCAGCACCTACTGGAGCTGGTAAAACAACTACATTATACAGTATTATAGATTATTTAAATAGACCAGAAATAAATATAACTACTATAGAAGATCCAGTTGAAATTCGTATAGACGGACTAAATCAGGTAGAAATTGATGAAAGAACATCTTTTTCTGACTCGTTAAGAACAGTTTTAAGACAAGACCCTGATATCATATTAGTAGGAGAAATAAGAGATAAAGAAACAGCAGAAATCGCTATGCAAGCAGGTCAAACAGGACATTATGTTTTATCTACAATACATACAATAGATAGTATAGAAGTAATAACAAGACTAAGAAAAATGGGAATATCAGATTATGATATATCTAGTACATTAGCATCTTGTGTATCACAAAGATTAGTAAGAAAAGTATGTCCATACTGCAAAATAGAAAGAGAATTTAAAGAAGAAGAAAAAGAAAAAATGCTAAAAATTGCTAACAAATATGGAGTAAATTTAGACTTTGATGGAAAGATAACTTATGATACACCTGGATGTGATAAATGTAATCATACAGGATACTATGATAGAATAGCAGTATTTGAAACTTTAAATATAACCGAGAAAATAAGGGAACTTATAAGTAATAATGCTTCAAGTTTGGAAATTAGAAATTATGCATTACAAGAAAATTATAAACCTTTAGTGATAGATGGAATATATAAAGTATTAAATGGATTAACAACATTAGATGAACTTAATAATCAATTAGTAATCTTTTAAATAGAAAGGGAGAACAACTTATGATAAATGTAGATAAAGTTATAACAACTGCAAAAGAACTAGATGCATCAGATATACATCTAGTATGTGGTCTAAAACCAATGCTTAGAATAGCAAGAGAGCTAAGACCAATAGAAGATATGGATGTACTAGAACCAGAAAATATGTATGAAATATATGATTATTTCGTAAGAGGAAATTTGGACAAAGATAGTGTATTTAAAGAAACTAAAAAATTAGATGCTTCATTTGAATTTGAGGATATTCGTTTAAGGGTAAATATTTCATATTCAGATGAAATACCAACTTTTACATTAAGACTTATAAAAAGTACACTTCCTAAGTATGAAGATTTAGGGGTCCCAGATATAGTAAGAAGAATGACATATCAACCACAAGGACTATTACTAGTAACTGGTAAAACAAACTCTGGTAAAACTACAACATTAAATGCATTAATAAATGAAATTAATGAGACACAAAACAAAAAAATATTAACACTAGAAAGTCCCGTAGAATACAGACATACCTCAAAAAAATCTATGATAGTACAAAAAGAAATAGGTAGAGGTAGAGACTGTTTATGCTATAGTGATGGTGTTAAAAACTCTTTAAGAGAGGACTGCGACATTATAGTAGTAGGAGAGATAAGAGATAGAGAAACTATGGATGCTGCTATAGAAACAGCAGAAGCAGGACATTTAGTAATAGGAACATTGCATACAAAATCATGTGCAGAAACAATAGACAGAATGATAAACTTTTACGAGATAAGTGACCAAACAACAATGAAATATATGATATCATCATTATTAAAACTTGTTATATCACAAAGATTACTAAAAGGAAGAGACGGAAAATTAGTATTAGTGCCAGAGGTAATGGTTGTAGACAATATTATAGCAGGTATTATAAGAAAAGAAAAAATAAGTGTATCTGAAATAGAAGATGCAATACAAAGTAACTCAGAAAAAGGAAGCATTGGTTTAATAAACTCAATAGCAGAATTATTTGTAGACGATAAAATAACATTAGAGCAAGCAAAAGCTCAAATAGAAGAGAAAAACTTAGAAATATTAAACAGAACAATAATGCAATTGAAAATAAAAAAAGGAAATAAATAAAAACGGAGGAGCATACAATGCCAGAATATGTATACAGGGCTGTAACTAAAAAGGGACAAATTGTAAAAAATAAAGTAGAAGAGTCTAGTAGACAAGCATTAATAAAAAAGCTAAAAGGAAATGAATTAATGCCTATTCAAATTGTACAAGTTGGTTACATAGGAAAAAAGCAAAAAAAGGTAAAGAAAAATGTTACAAACATAGAAGACATAATGAAGACAGCTAACTCTACAAATATTTTTAAGGCTGATGAAGTAACTAAGGCAACATTTATTGAAAAAATAAACTTAGCATTGTCTGCTACAGAAAAAATAACAACTAGAGATTTAGTTATATTTACACAAAATTTCTATTTGCTAAAAAAAGCGAATTTTAATAACATACATGCATTATCAACAATAATACAAAGTACAGAAAACTTATCATTTAAAGGAATTCTAGAAGATATTCTAGCAGGTGTTGAAGCACGGAGACTATATGTATACAACAATGGAATATTATTCTAATGTGTTCCCTTATATATACATAAATATGATAAAAGTAGGCGAACTTTCAGGCTCACTAACAAACTCTTTAAAACAAGCAATAAAATATTTAGATGAATCATCAGATTTATCTAAAAGAGTAAAAAAAGTATTAATACCAAATATAGCTCAATTTGTATTTATATTAATAATGCTAGTAGTAGGAACTTTAGTTGCTGTTCCATCAATACAAGGAATATATGACTCTGTAGGAAGTACAGCAACACTTCCTAAAATAACAATTTGGTTTAATAATTTTATTAATGGAATGATAAAATATTGGTACATTCCGATAGCACTTATATCAGCTGTTGTAAGTGCAATAATGGTATATATAAATACACCAAAAGGAAAATATAATTTTCACTATTTTAAATATACAATGCCTTTGTTTGGAAAACTAATATATAGTTTGGATTTTTCAAGATTTGTAAAAGCAATGCTTTTAAACTTAAACAATGGAATGAGAATTCAAGACGCATTAGATGTTAGTAAAAATGTTGTAAACAATTATGTGTTTTTATCAATGGTAGAAACTTCAATAAACAACATATTGATAGGTCAATCATGGATAGAACCATTTGAAAAATCAGGATTAACATCATCTATGGTAACAGAAATGTTAAAAATAGGTATGCAAACTGACTTGGCAGAAATGATGGAAAAAATGGTAGAGTATATGGAAATAGATATAAATAATACGCTAGAAAAAATAATGAAAGTAATGCCAGAAGTAGTATATTCAATAGTAGGTATCGTATTAATATTCTTCGTACTTGTCGTATTAGTTCCTGTTATGGAAGTATATATGGGTAACTTTATGTTCTCAGCAGCAGGAATATAATAAATAAAAAAGGAGGATGCTAAAAAATTAGATTTTTTAGTAAAGCGAATATATGAAAATATCCATAGATTTAGGAGGCAGCCACATAGCTGTTGCAGTATTAAGTGAAAGTAAAAGAATTGTAGCTAAACAGGAAAAAGATTTACCACAATTATCAGAAATAGAAAACATAAAGCAATACATATTTGACAACATAATAATGCTTATAAAAGAAGCACTAAAAGAGGCAGGAGCTCCAAGTTGTGTAATTTCAGAAATAGGAATTGCAACACCTGGAAAAGTAAAAAACAATGTTATATATGATATATATAATTTAGGAATAAAAGAATTCAACCTACCATACTTGCTAGAAAATTATTATAGTGTAGACGTAAAAGCAAGAAATGATGCCAAATGTGCAGCATTAGCAGAAAAAGAGCAAGGAGCATTACAAAATTATGATGATTGCGTGTTTCTATGCATAGGTACAGGAATAGGAGGAGCAACTTTCATAAATGGAAAGATGTTGGAGCAAACAAAAGAAAGTGGCTCTGAATATGGACATATGATAATTCAAAAAGATGGACGTAATTGTAACTGTGGCAATAATGGATGTTTTGAAAAATATGCTTCAATGAAAGCGTTTAAAGACGGAATAATAGAACTATTAAGTTTGGACAAAAGTGTAACATCTAAAGAAATATTAGAAATAGTAAAAGACAAAGTAAATGTAGGAGATGAACAAGTTAACACTTACATCGACAATTATATAGATTATTTACTATTAGGAATTTGCAATATATGCAATATAATAGAACCAGAAGCAATTTGCTTAGGTGGAGGATTTACATATTTTGAAGATATACTATATACAAGATTAATGGAAAAAATAAATTTAAACAAGTACAAATTCAATAAACCTAAAATAGTACTCGCTAAATTAGGAAACAACGCACGGATTATTAGGGGCAAACTAAAAGAACTAAAAGGGACGCCCCTTTTTCGATTAGGGACGCCCTTTTTTCGAAAAAAATTTAAAAAAGGGACAGCCCTTCTTTGAAATTAATTAAAAAGGAAGGAATAAAATTGAAAATGAGCAAAGTAATAAAGAAAAATTGTAAAAGCTTTAATAACAAACAAAACGGTATTACATTAATTGCTTTAGTTATTACAATATTAGTATTAATTATATTAGCCGGGGTAGTAATTGCTTTTACTATGGGGAAAAATGGAATATTTATAGCTTCTAAAAATGCTAAGAAAAAGTATCAAACCTCTGAAGTGCAAGAACAATTAGAAATGGCTATAGCAAATGAGCAATTAGGAAATTTAGATAAATTTACTTTAGCTGATTTAAAAGATTTAAAAATAGATAATGCACAAGTTACTTTAGGCGTTTTATATAGAAATGCTGTTGTAAAAAAAGGTTCAGAAACATATAATTTTTTAATAGATGAAAACTTAAAAGTTACATATCAAGAAAATACAAACTTTGGAGAAACTGGAACATCTGTACCTAATGAATCTGAACTAATTCAAGATTTTGATATTACAATAGAAGAAAACGGAACATATATAAAAGCTCAAGTTAATAATATACAAAGTGAGAATACATATTTATATACAAACTTGGACATGAATCATGAGTATAAAATAACTGTAAAATTAATAGATAGTCATGGAAATTTGAAGGAAAAATCAACAATGGTAAACACATCAGATAAAACATATATATATATAAAGATGGCAATGAATATACAGATATAACAGGAGGATGGACTTTAGTAACAGCAGGTGGAGGAACAGGAAGCAAAGAAAAAGACCATTTATACTTATATTCTCCTGTAGTATTAGCAACACATACCACTGAATATTATAAAACTGCAAAAACAATAAATACTTCTAAATATAAAGAAATGAAAGCTGAAATAACGTTAACAAAATATAATAATGGTAATGGTGGAACGGAGATAAGCTATGGATTGTATAATAATACATATAGCACATCAAATTCAGGTCATTTCCTTAATGCTAGCAAGAAAAAAGTTATGGATAGACAAATAAACGAGGTTAAAGAATTTGTACTAGATATTAAAAATAACACATATAATTTATATCCTTTTGTATATGCAAGGGCAGGTGGAGGAAGCGACAATGGAGGAGACACTATAGCAATGAAAGTTCATAAGGTATGGTTTGAATAAATTATGTAAAATTGCAAAATTTTGGAAAATGACTTGTAAATCACATAAAAATATGATAAGATAGTATTGCTGTGAAAATAGCAATGCTATTTTTGCATCCTTACTTACATATAAAGTGTAGGTTATCAATCCACAAGGAGGTGAAGAATAATGAATAAATACGAGAGTGTTATCATTATTAATCCAAATCTTGATGAAGAAGGAACTAAAGCAATAGTTAAAAATTTCTCAGATTTGATTAATACAGATGGTAAATTAGAAAAAGTTGATGAATTAGGAAAGAAAAAATTAGCTTATGAAGTTAAGAAAAACAAAGAAGGATATTACGCAGTATTCTATTTTGAAGCTAACCCAACACTAATTTCAGAACTTGAAAGAAATTACAGAATTACAGATGATGTAATAAAATTTATGACTATTAAAGTTGAGGAATAATAAATAATAGGGGCCTTTTTATAGAAGGTGAGGTAGAAAAATATGAACAAAGTAATTTTAATGGGAAGATTAACAAGAGACCCAGAAGTTAGATATACACAATCTAACAATACATTAGTAGCATCTTTTAGTTTAGCAGTAAACAGAAGATTTGTAAGACAAGGAGAAGAAAGACAAGCAGATTTTATAAACATAGTTGCATGGAGCAAACTAGGAGAATTCTGTAGTAAATACTTCAAAAAAGGTCAACAAGTAGGTGTTATAGGAAGAATTCAAACAAGAACATGGGATGATGACCAAGGTCAAAAACATTACATAACAGAAGTTGTTGCAGAAGAAGCATATTTTGCAGATAGCAAAAGAGATGGCGAAGCAGGTGGAAGCTTTGATGCTACATTTGGTGCAATGCCAGGAGCAACAGGAAGTTCAGATTTTGAGGTTTCTTCAGGAGATGACCTACCATTTTAAGAGTAGTTAGGGGGGAAAAGAAATGGCAGACAAAAAACAAAAAAGAAATAACAGAAACAATAATGCAGATGATGATTTTAATCCAAGATTCAAAAAAATGAGAAAGAAAGTTTGTCCTTTATGTGCAGACAAAAATCTTGTTTTAGATTATAAAAATGCAGATCAATTAAAGAAATTTATAAATGATAAAGGTAAGATATTACCAAGAAGAGCTACAGGTGCATGTGCAAAACATCAAAGAGATATTACATTAACAGTAAAAAGAGCAAGACAAATTGCTATATTACCATATACAGCTGAATAGTAAAAAATTAAATAGGGGGGCTAAGTAAAAGTAGAAATACTTTTACTTGGTCCTTTTTTGTTTTGCAAAAAGATATTTCTTTTGCTCTCAAATAAATAAAAAATATTCTTCACAAATATTAAATAAAAATAAGAAAGGAAATTTAAAAGATGAATAAAAAAGTATTTTATAAAATAGGAATAGTTATATTAGCTATAATGCAAATATTAAACATATTAGGAGGATTAAGCAGCGTAAGTGCTGAAATAAAAGAAGGAGATACATTAGTTTTAAAAGGAGACCACGAATGTGATTCTCTGGTGGAGTATTTGATGACCGACTATAATAAATGGAGTTATAAAGTAGTATGGTATGTGTATTATATAGATAGCAAAACAGGAGAAAAGTATCCAGCATTTTGTGTTGAACCAGCAAAGCAGGGAGTAGGAACAGGATACACAGAATATGCAACAACATTATCAAAAGAAAAGAATGCAGGAATATGGAGAGTACTAAGCAAAGGATATATGGGAACAACATATAAAGATTGGAATCTAGAATGTGATGATGATTTATATTCTGCGACAAAAATAGCATTACATAGTTATGTGCAAAATATTTCACCAAAAGAAAAGTATAGAATAGGAACGAGAAGCGTAGATGGAAACACTGTAGAAGAGATACAAAGAAGAGCTATAAAAGTGCTAGATGTAGCTCAATTAATATATACACATGGAATAAATGGAACAGAAAAATATGAAGAACCACAAATAAGTGTTAGTCAGTATGGAGAAAAAAATATAGAAATATTAAATGGAGTAGAGTATTATACACAAAAATACAAAGTAAATGCAAATAAAAAACTTATATCTTATGAAATTGAAATAAACAACTTAGTAAAAGGCACAAAGATTTTAAATTTGAATAATCAAGAAATTTCAACCCAAACAGATAGTTATTTCAAAATAGCAATCCCAACTAAAAATATAAAAGAAGAAATAAACGGAAATATATTAATAAAAAATGCAAAGGTAAAAACATGTCCAATATATTATTGTAAAAGCAGTATTCAAAATGCACAAAGCTATGTAACATATACAGCAGCGTATGAGACAACAAACGGAAATATAGGAATAAAAATAAAAAATGATAATTGTAATTTGCAAATATTAAAAGTAGACTCTGAAACTAATAAACCACTTGAAAATGTAACTTTTGAAATATCAAAAGAAAATGGTGAACGCATAGGAGAATATACCACAGACAAAAATGGATTAATAGAAATCAAAAATTTAGAGCCAGGAATAGTAAGAGTAAAAGAAATAAAAGTAGATGACAAATACATATTAAACGAAGAAGAGAAACAAGTATCATTAGAATGGGGAAAGACAGCTAAAATTCAAATAGAGAATAGTCGTAAAAAAGGTAATTTAAGAATTATAAAAGTAGATGCCGAGAATAATGAAATACTATTAGAGAACGTCAAATTTAAGTTATATGATTCTAATGATAATTTTGTAGAAGATGTAACAACAGATGCAAAAGGAGAAGCTGTAATAGAAAATTTAAACATAGGAGACTATTATTTACAAGAAGTAGAGACAGATGAAAAGTATATACTAAACAAAGAAAAAATTCAGGTAACAGTAAAATGGAATGAAGAAACTACTGTAAAAATAGAAAATGAAAAGGCAAAAGGAAATATTAAAATAGTAAAAACATCAGAAGATGATAATTTTATAAATGGTAAAAAGGCAGGCTCAGCAATACCAGGAGTAGTGTTTGAAATATTTGATATAGATGGAAATTCTATTGAAAAGATTGTTACAGATGAAAATGGAATAGCTACAAGTAGCAAGCTAGAACTAGGAAAATATAGAATAAAGGAAATAAAAGCAAATGACGATTATGAGTTAAATGGTAAAGAATATATTGCAGATATAACTAAAAATGACGAAACAGTAGAAATAGGTGTAACTAATAAGTCTAAAAACAAACTCCCAAGAACAGGTTTTTAACAAATAGCTTGAAAAGAAAAAATAATTATGATAAAATAAATCCATTAAAATAAAGGAGAGTGTTGAGGGATGTTAACGCCAAGAATAGAAGATGTGAAGGTACTTGAACCTTATAAAGTATTGTTAATATTTGCAAATGGCGAAAAAAAGGTATATGACATGAAAAAAAATCTAAAATATGAATGTTTTAAGGAATTGAAAAACTATGAGATTTTTAAGAAAGTTCATCCTAGAGGAGTAACTATAGAATGGGAAAATGGAGTCGATGTAAATCCTGATGACTTATACTATAATAGTATCGAGTTATAGGAGGAAAGAATAATGAATTGTTTTATATGTAAAGGAAAATTAGAAGAAAAGAAAGTAAATTATGTAGTAAATCTAGAAGAAACAATTATTATTATAAAAGGAGTTCCTGCAAAAGTATGTACTGAATGTGGAGAGCAATACTTTGATAACGAAACATCAGAAAATATAGAAAAGATTGTAAATCAATTGAAACAGATATCAACAGAAGTAACGATTGTAAACTATAAAGAAAAAACAGCTTAAAAATAACCTCCTGCATGTTTAAACATATAATATGTGTAAATAATATATGTAAAAAACATGTAGGAGGCTTTTTATGAAATTAGGAATTGCTTTATCTGGTGGTGGAATTAGGGGAATAGCGCATGCAGGCGTGCTAAAAGCATTAGAAGATAATAATATAAAAGTAGATATAATAGGGGGTACAAGTGCAGGCAGTATGATTGCATCATTATATGCAATGGGATATTCACCATACTACATATATATACTGTTTAAAACATATGCAAAAGATATTATAGGAATAAACGCAAATCCGATACTATCAGGAATTCATAGTTTTATAAAGAATAAAAAGACAATTTCAGGACTAAGAAATGGCGAAGCAATAGAAAAAATATTTAATAAGATGGCAGAAAAAAGGAAAATCGAAAATATATCACAAATAGAGATGCCGCTTGTTATACCAACAGTTGATATTATGAATTCTAAAGAATATGTTTTTACAAATATAATTCCAAAAGAAGAGGAAAACAAAGAGCAGTATATAACCAATATAAGTGTTGGAAGAGCTGTACGTGCAAGTAGCAGTTTCCCAGCAGTATTTAGTCCTTGCAAAGATAAGGAACATGCTTTTATGGATGGTGGAGCGCTAGATAATGTACCTGTACATGAGGTAAAAAAACAAGGAGCAGATAAAGTAATTGCAGTAAAATTTGATGCTGACCCTATAAAAGAAGATAGTAATTTGATGGATATTGTAATGAAAACAATAGATATAATGGGAAGTAAAATATCAGAAGAAAGTTTGGAAATGAGTGATTTAGTTTTAAATGTATACACAGACAAAGTAGGTCTTTTAGATGTAAATAAACTGGAATCTTGCTATAAATATGGGTATGATTGTGTTATTCAAAATTTAGATAAAATAAAGGAAATATGTAATAAATAAGCACTGTTTTAATACAGTGCTTATTTATTACAATAGAAAGCTTTAACCCTTTCTATTTTGTTTTCTTTTCTTCTGGAATTATAATCTTTTTATTTCCTTTTTCTTCTTTAGGCTTTTCTATATCAATATGGTCATATACAGGAGAAATGTTTAAATCTTTACCATTACCAGAAACAATTTCAATTTTCTTATTTTTCTTTTCTTCCATAACACACCTCACAAAATATATTTAATACTATAAAATAGTTTACTATATAAAGAAACAAAAAACAAGCAAAGTACTTAAATTTTAATAAAAAACATAACAAATCTTTGACCAATGTGCATAAGGGTGGTATAATACTTATATCAAATAAAAGAAGGAGAAATGAACATGTACGAAGAATTTGGAATAAACAATAAATTAATAGAATTATCAACAAAAGTAGAAAAAGATGTGGAAGAAATTTACAAAAATATAGATAAAGTGTGTGAATATAATAGTTTGAAGGTATTAAGAGCATTCCAAAAAAATGAAATTTCGGATATGCACTTTGGAAGTACTACAGGATATGGCTATTCAGATATAGGAAGAGATGCAATAGAAAGAGTATATAGTGATATATTTAAAGCAGAAGATAGTCTAGTAAGAAGTCAATTTATTTCTGGAACACATGCGCTAACAGTTGCTCTATTTGCATTTTTAAGACCAGGAGATACTTTGCTTAGTATAACAGGTCTCCCTTATGATACTCTTCATGAGGTAATAGGAATTAAAGAAAATAAGAGTTCTTTAAAATCATTTGGTGTAGATTTTGAGAAAATTGATTTAGTAAATGATGATTTTGATTATGAAAAAATAGAAGAAAGATTGCAAAAAAGCAAAGTAAAATTAATAGAGATTCAACGTTCAAAGGGATATTCTACAAGAAAGAGTATAACAATAGAACAATTGCAAAAAGTAATAAAATGCATAAGAAGCGTAGATAAAGATGTAATTATTATGATAGATAATTGCTATTGTGAATTTGTGGGAAAAGTAGAACCAATAGAAATTGGTGCAGATGTTATAGTAGGTTCACTAATTAAAAATTTAGGTGGAGGATTAGCACCAAACGGAGCGTATATAGTAGGAAGAAAAGATTTAGTTGAGCTTGCAGGAGAAAGGCTAACAGCTCCAGGAGAAGGAAAAGAGGTTGGACCAACTTTAGGAATTAATAAATCTATATTACAAGGATTATTTTTTGCACCAAGTGTAGTTGCCGCAAGTTTAAAAACAGCTGTATTTGCAAGTAAAATGTTAGAAGAACTAGGTTATAAAACAAGTCCAAAATATAATGAAGAAAGAGCAGACATTGTACAAACTATAGAATTTGGAGACCCTGAGAAATTAATAAAATATTGTCAAGGAATTCAAATGGGGTCACCAGTAGACTCTGACTCTATTCCAGAACCATGGGATATGCCAGGTTATACAGACAAAGTAATAATGGCTGCAGGAGCATTTACACAAGGCTCTTCTATAGAACTTTCTTGTGATGGACCAATTAGACCGCCATATGTAGCTTTTATGCAAGGTGGATTAACTTATGAATATGGAAAGTTAGGAGTGCTAAAGGCTTTACAAAGATTAGAAGAGTAGTAGTTGCTGGGAGATATTAAATTTCGTAAAAGGAGTAAAATGGAAAGTTCAACATTAATAGTAGGAGCAATGGACTCCGAAATAGATTATTTAGTAAGCAAATTAGAAAATTGCAATAAAAGTAAGTTAGACAATTACAGTGTTTATGAAGGGAAAATAGGAGAAAAATATATAATTATTTTAAAAACTGATATAGGCATTATAAACGCTGCTATTGCAACAACTTTAACTATACAAAAATATGCACCGAAATGCATTATAAACATTGGCACTGCTGGAGGATATGGAAACGATATTCACAAACAAGATATTGTAATAGGAAAGCGTTGCATGAATATAATGTCAGCTAAAACACCTAAAGCAGAAATTGGAGAAGGAAGCAATTCTACAAAATGGGAGTATGTAACTTTTCAAAAGGGAGAAGATAAAAAGACTTTAGAATGTGGAAATGACGAACTAATACAAGTAATATCTAAAGAAAAATATAATAAAGGTAATGTATATGTAGGAACTATTGGAAGCGGAGATATTTGGTGTAGAGAAAAAGATAGAATAGAGTTTTTACAGAACAAGCATAATGTACTTTGTGAAGATATGGAAGCTGTGTCTATATATACTGTAGCAAATAAATATGAAATTCCAGTAGTTGCAGTAAAGATAATTTCAAATAATGAATATTTAGGTGAAGAATATGATAGGAATGTAGCTACAAATTTACAAGAACATATATACAACATATTAGAAAAATGGGAAGGAAAAGTAACAAAATGAAAGTAGTAGTAATAGGTGGAGGACCTGCAGGAATGCTTGCAGCTATATCGGCTGCTAAAGAGAATAACCAAGTTGTATTACTTGAAAAAAACAAAATGTTAGGCAAAAAGCTTTTAATAACAGGAAAAGGAAGATGTAATATAACTAGCTCATTAGACATTGAAGAATTTATAAAAAATATACCTGGTAATGGAAGATTTTTATATAGTGCATTTGAAAATTATACTAACAAAGATATTATAGATTTACTAGAAAAAAATGGAGTAAAAGTAAAAGAAGAAAGAGGAAATAGAATATTTCCTGTAAGTGATAAATCAATAGATGTTAGAGATGCTTTAGAAAAAGAAGTAAAAAGAAATAATGTAGATATAAGAAAAGAAGTAACTGTAAGTAAAATATTACAAGAAGATGGAAAAGTAGTAGCAGTAGAAACTGAAAATGGAGAAAAAATAATAGCAGATAAAGTAATTTTAGCAACAGGAGGAAAGAGCTATCCTATGACAGGTTCAACAGGTGAAGGATATAAACTTGCAGAAGAGCTAGGCCACGAAATAACTAAAATACAACCTTCATTAGTACCACTAACTGCAACAGAAAAGGATGAAACAGAAAAAATTATAAAAGAGTCAGAATATAAAACATCATTAAAGCTATGCAAAGAACTACAAGGACTAAGTTTAAGAAATGTTGCAATTCAAATTAGTGATAAGCAAAATAATAAAAAAATTTATGAAGACTTTGGAGAAATGCTATTTACACATTTTGGAGTGTCAGGACCTACAATCCTAAGCAGTAGTAGTCATCTGTTAAGATATAAGCAAGTAGAAGAAAAATTAAAAAATGGAGATATAGTACTAACAATAGATTTAAAACCAGCCTTATCAGATGAAAAGTTGAATGCACGCATATTAAGAGATTTTGAAAGCAATAAAAATAAGGAAATAAAAAATAGTTTAAATGAATTGTTGCCACAAAAATTAATTATGCCAGTTATAAAGTTACTAAAAATAGATGAGGATAAAAAGGTAAATTCTATAACAAAAGAAGAAAGAATAGGTTTAGTAAAACTATTAAAAAATTTCAAAGTAACAATATCAGGATTTAGACCAATAGAAGAAGCAATAATAACAGCTGGAGGGGTTAATATAAAACAAATAAACCCAAAAACGATGGAATCTAAATTAGTAGAGGGATTATACTTTGCAGGAGAGATAATAGATGTAGATGCTTACACAGGAGGATTTAACTTGCAAATTGCATATTCAACAGGTTACACAGCAGGAAAAAATTAAAAAATTAAACGGACTATTTGATAGTTTAAATAGTCCGTTTTTCTACTGTCAAAGAAATAAAAGTTAATTAGTTAAAATAATAAATTTGACCGGCAATTACATAAGTATCAGATATACTATTAGTTTTAATTCGTAAAACATAGTTGCCGGTTTTTAGATTTCCAATTGTCTGAATTTGCGAACCGCTTAAGTTAGTTTTAGTCCAAGCCCATGTTGAACTTGAAGACATTCTTACTCCAAGATGCGTTGTAGGAGTTGAGCCGTCAGACATTTTTATAGAATACATAACTTTTACTGTTCTTGAAGAATCAGTAACAGTAAATGGAATGTCAAGCCAGCCCGTATAGGTTCCTTTGAATTCCTTTATGACCTCATTACTTGTTAACATTATGCCTGAATCGGCATCTGAGACAGGGATAATTGTAAAATTATCATTAATAGAGTTTTCTGTCACATTAGGTATTTCTTCTGCATGTGAAACTACAGAAGATGATACTGCTAATAAAGCGCAAAGCATGAGTGAAGAAATAATCCGTTTAAAAGTTGTTTTCATAGTTAGTCTCCTTGTTGTGATATGGAAAAATATTTCTTTGACAGCTATATTAATATGCTAATAATTAGTAGCATATTAATAACAATTATTTTTGACAATGTGTATTATATATTTTTGTCGAAAAATGTCAATGATTTATATGCAAAAAGACCACTTGTGCAGAAAAAAGACCGCTTATACAAAAGGTGTAGAAAAAAAGTAAACTATAATATATAATATGAACATAGGAGGAAAATAGGAGGAAAAAATGAATTTTTTAATTAGAAAAAAGAAAAATTTGAACTTAGGAGGAGATGATTTAATTGTAACATTAGAATATTTAAAAGAAAATGAAACAACGAATGAATTAGCAGAATATATAAAAAATTTTGACAAAAATAAAATAATTGCAAAGAAAGATAATGAATTAGTGCCAATTAAAAGGCAAAATATTATTAAATTTTATAGTAATGGAAGATATAATTATTGTAAGACGAATGATAATATTTATGAAATAAAAAGTAGATTGTATGAAATAGAAAAGTCAGATAACAATTTTTTAAGAATTTCTAAATCCTGTGTTATTAATATTAGACATATAAAATGCTTTGACATTAATACAACGGGAAAAATGATAATTAGATTTGATGATGGAACAGAAGAATATGTCTCTAGAAGAAAAGCAAGGGAAATATATTATTTTCTTGACGAAAGGAGAATTTAAATGAAAAAAGTTTTAGATTTATTAGAGTATATTATAATATATATTTTGGGAGGACTTATCTTAAATTTTGGTGTTACAATAGCACAAGTAATAACTTATAATGTTCTGGGGTTATTATTAAGTTTTACGACTACTTTTGTTAGTAATCTAAAAAGTATGTTAGTAATATATACTGCAATATACATTTTTTTAGTTGTTATAAATATTATGTACAATTTATATTTTGTAAATAAATTGAATAATTCATTAAAAAATTATACAAGGAGATAAGAATATGAAAAATAAGAAATTTCTAATTATAGTCCTATTTATTGTACTTTTGATATCAATAATTTTAGTTGTTATAAAACCATTTGATGATTCCAAAAAGTTTGATGAAATAGGTAAAAATGAATTAATTGAACATTTAAAAAGTATTGAAGACAAATCAGAAAGAGAAAACGAGATACAGAAGGCTATTGAAAAAGATTGGATAACACAAGAAATTGCAAATACTATAAGATAAAATATGTAAAAAATGAGCGACGTTAATCGCTCATTTTTTGTGGTTTCTAGCAACATCCGCATCCACCACAGTTGTTATTTCCACAACAACAGAATATTAATATTAATATTATTATAATCCAGATGCAATCACAACCTCCGAAACCGAAGCCTCCACATCCACAATTTCTATTCTCTGGCATAAAAATTCCCCCCTTTCAAATGAAAACTAATAGGTAATAGGAAAATTAGCAACAACTATTGTTGCATCTATTGCAGCCACAGCCGCAGAAAAGCAGTAAGAAGAGAATTATAAACCATAGAATTTCACCATTATTTGAACAACAATTTCCCATTTGAACTACCTCCTATATATGTTTTTTCTTGTTCTTTAGTATGGTATATAGTATTCAAATTAGAAAAAAGTGTTACATATGTCATAATTAAATATGAAGATAGTAATAGGATATATGAAAAAGCAAAGGTATTACCAAATTGTTAATAGAAAAGAGAAAACTTTTTAGTAGTATATTATTAAATTTAGTGTTAATAGAAGAAAGGGGTGTCCCTTTTAGCAAAAATTTTCGAAAAAGGGGCGTCCCTTTTAAAAAAATAGCAAAAAGGTCTATGCAAAATAATTGTTTTAGTGATATAATTCGAGTGAATAATTAAACAAGTATAAACGGAGGAAAAGAAATTGGGAAACATTGTATTATTAGATGATTTAACTATAAATAAAATAGCAGCTGGTGAGGTTATAGAAAGACCAGCCTCTGTAATAAAAGAATTAGTAGAAAACTCAATAGATGCAGGAGCAACTAACATAAGTGTAGAGATAAAAAATGGAGGAATTTCTTACATACGTGTAACTGACAATGGAAAAGGAATTATGCCAGATGATATGGAAATAGCATTTGAACGTCACGCTACTAGTAAAATTAGAACAGCAGATGACCTAGAAACGGTTAAATCTATGGGATTTAGAGGCGAGGCATTAGCTAGTATTGCAGCTATAGCAAAAGTAAATTTAAAATCTAAAACAGAAGATAATGAGACAGGATATGAGATAGTTGTAGAAGGAGGAAAGATTCTATCTAAAAAAGAGGTAGGTTGTCCAAAAGGAACAACTATAGCAATAGAAAATCTATTTTATAATACACCTGTACGTTATAAATTCTTAAAGAAAGATTTTACGGAAGCAGGATATATTGAGGACGTTGTTACTAGAATTGCATTAGTAAATCCTAAAATTGCAATAAGACTAATAAACTCTGGAAAAACTATTATACAAACAACAGGTAATGGAGATGTAAAATCTGTAGTATATAGTATTTATGGTAAAGAGGTAGCAGAAAATATATTAGATGTAAATTATCAATATGAAGATATAAAAGTTACTGGAGTTGTAGGAAAACCAGCAATAGCACGTTCTAATAGAGCTAACCAACTATTTTTTGTAAATAAAAGATATATAAAAGATAAAACTTTAACAAGTAGTGCAGAACAAGCATTTAAAGGAATGATTACCATTGGAAAATTTGGATTTGTAATATTAAACTTAGATATGAATCCACAAAAAGTTGATGTTAATGTTCACCCTGCAAAATTAGAGGTAAGATTTGAAGAAGAAGGTAAAGTTTTTAAAGCTGTATATCATGCAATTAAAGATACTCTTTTAAAGGGAGATTTAGTTAACGATACAGAAAAAGACTATAATAGTGAGAAAGAAAAAGTGCAAGAAATTTTACCAAAAGAAGAAAAAACACTAGGAGGATTATTTAGAAGACAAGAAGAAAAACAAGAATTACCAAAAAATAATTTTATAGAAGATATCTATAAAAGCAGAATGAATAATATTACAACTATAAAGAGCGATTACAATGATATCATTAATAAGATGGCAGAAATGCAAAAGTCTGTAGCAAATTTCAAAAATGAAACAAAAACAGAAAATATAGCAGAAAACGTAAACACTGAAAGTATTCAAAAGAGTGAAGACATCTACAATTCAGCAAGTACATATAGTGTAGAGCAAGCAAAAGAAAATAAAATAGAAGATACTAATAAATATGACATAGAAACTAAAAATACAAGTGAAATTTCTGACGAGACGAAGGTCATAAAGACTATACCAAGTGTAGAAGAAACTCAAGTAGTAGATATGTCAAACATTATAGAAAAATCAAAAGAATTAGATAATGTAAAAATGGAACACGATAATAATTTTGAAGAAATGTATACTAGTATTTTTGGGACAAGTGTAATAAAGGAAGATGACGAAAAATATCAAAAGAAAGAATCTTTTTTAGATAGTGCACAAATAGCAACAGGTGAAAATATTTCTATGTTTGAAAAAGAGAAAAATGCTATACCAGAATATAAATTTATAGGAATAGCTTTTGATACATATATAATTATAGAATTAGAGAAAGAACTTTATATAATTGACCAACATGCTGCACATGAAAGAATAATGTATGAAAAGATAAAAGCAAATTATTATAGTGATACAGATAAAGATTCTCAATTAATGTTATTACCAGATATAATAACATTAACACATAAAGAGATGGGAATCGCTAAAGATAATATTGCAATGTTTGAAAAAGCAGGATTTACATTAGAGGAGTTTGGAGAAAATACTATAAAACTAACTGGTGTGCCTAATGTATGTATAGACTTAGATACAAAAGAGTTGTTTTTAGAAACTTTAGACGAAATAAATACAGTAGCAAGAACAGCAAAACAAGAAATAGAAGAAAAATTTATTGCAACAGTAGCATGTAAAGCAGCTGTTAAAGCTCACATGGCTTTAACTAAAGAAGAGGTAGATAGTTTAATGCAAAAATTACTTAGATTACCAAATCCATTTACTTGCCCTCATGGAAGACCAACAGCAATCAAAATGACTAAAAATGATATTGAAAAGAAGTTCTCAAGAAGATAGGAGTAATAAAAAATGAATATATTTATAATGTTAGCAATTGTAGCAACTAATGCCATTGCGATAGCACTTATTTATCAATTTGTGAAAAGATTGTCTAAAATGGATAAATTAGTTTTTATAGCTGGAAGCGTAGCTATGATATATGTAATAGTGTCGATAGTATACTGGATAAGTGGTTTTGGAATAGACCAAAAAGTACATGAAGCAGCTAAATCTTTTATAACATATACATTTGTACCTGTAAATGTGATTTTATTAGTACCATTTGTAGCAACTAAAT
Organism: uncultured Clostridia bacterium; assembly: GCA_934153805.1. Taxonomy (GTDB): domain Bacteria; phylum Bacillota; class Clostridia; order TANB77; family CAG-508; genus UMGS1663. Next base: position 31,550 of record CAKPFO010000007.1, read on the forward strand.
ACAACAAATTGAAAAACAATGAAATAGGAAGAGATGATTTCTTCAAAAGACTAGCTATAGTAGGTATTGTGGCTGTAATTATATTAATAGTGGAGTACAACTATTTTAAAGGAATGCAATTAAATATGATACAAACAATAGAAAGTAGAAACAATGTTAACAGTGCTAACGAAATAGTAAATGAGCATATAGTAAATGAAACAACAGTAAATAAAGAAACCGCAAACGAGCAGGTTACAACTAATAGTGTAAGTTCTGCAAATGAGCAGGTAAAGACTAATAGTACAAGTTTTGCAAATGAGCAAATTAGAACTAATAGCATAAACTCTGCAAATGAGCAAGTAGCAGTAAACACAACTACAGCAAATAGAGTACAATAAAGTAGAAAGGAATTAAGGATGGAAAAGGCAAAAGTAATTGTAATAGGTGGACCAACAGCTTCTGGTAAGACATCCCTTTCAATAGAACTTGCTAAGAAAATTAATGGTCAGATTGTATCTGCAGATTCTATGCAAATATATAAAGATATGAACATAGGAACTGCAAAACCAGACCAGGAAGAAATGCAAGGAATTAAGCACTATTTGTTAGATTGCATAAGCCCAGAACAAAGGTATAGTGTAGCAGATTATAAATTGCAAGCAAAAAAAGCAATACAAGAAATCTTAAATGATGGAAAAGTTCCAATAATAGTAGGTGGAACAGGTTTATACATAGACTCTTTAATCTATGAAATAGAATTTCAAGATATTGAAATAGATTTGAAATATAGAGAAGAATTAGAAAAAGTTGTAGAAGAAAAGGGCTTAGAATATGTATATAAAGAGGCATGCAGGATTGACCCTAAAGCGATGGAAAAAATTAGCTCAAATGATCAAAAGAGAATATTACGAATACTAGAAATTTACAAACAAACAGGAAAAACGAAGACAGAGCTAGATGAAAAATCAAGAAAAGATCCTCAATATGATTATAGAGTATTTGCTATAAATATGGATAGGCAAGTTCTTTATGATAGAATAAATAGAAGAGTAGATATTATGCTAGAAAGAGGGCTTGTAAAAGAAGTAGAAGAATTATGCAAAAAATATAATGAGTTTCCTACTGCAATGCAAGGATTGGGATATAAAGAAGTAGTAGAATATTTAAATAAAGAAATTTCATACGAAGAAATGGTAGAAAAGATAAAACAAGAGTCAAGAAGATATGCGAAAAGACAGTTAACATGGTTTAGAAAAAATAGACAGACAATATGGCTAGACGGTTTGGCAAGTACAGAAAATAATATAGATATAATAATGAAGGAGTATAACAAAGCTAAAGAAGAATAGTGTAGGAGGGATAAAGTGAAAAAAGATAAAAAATCCAAAATAAATGCAAAAATTGTAGTAGCAATTATTATAATTTTAGCAATAATAGTATATGCAATATATGCGTTAGCAAGATTAATAATGAACCCTACCGATACATGTTTAGTAGAGAATGGAAAAATCTCATTAGAAGAATCTGTAAAAGGATATATAATAAGAGATGAAACTGTAATAAAAGGCGAAAATTATAAAAATGGAATAGCGCAAATAAAAACTGAAGGGGAAAAAGTTGCTAAAGGAGATTCTATTTTTAGATATTACACAAGTGGAGAAGAAAGTTTAATTAAGAAGATAAAAGAGCTAGATGTAAAAATACAAGAGGCAATGGAAAAAGAAAATGGAGTTTATACTAGTGATATAAAAACTTTAGAAGAACAAATACAAAAGAAATTGTATGAAGCATATGAGCAAAACGATTTACAAAAAATTAAAGAGTATAAGAAAGATTTAAGCAATAACATTACTAAAAAAGCAAAGATAGCAGGAGAAAACAGTCCAGCAGGTTCGTATTTAAAACAATTAATTTCACAAAGAAGTGAGTACGAAAATCAATTAAATAGCGGCTCTGAATATATAACAGCACCAAAATCAGGAGTAGTTTCGTATAGAGTAGATGGACTAGAAGATGTTTTAACACCATCTAATTTGGCATCATTAAGTAAAGATATGTTAGAAGGATTAAAACTAAAAACCGGAGAGATTGTTTCTACAAGTGATGAAAGTGGAAAAATAATAGATAATTTTTACGCATATATAGCATGCATTTTAAAAAATGAAAACATAGAGGCAGCTGGAGTTAAGGTTGACAGTTCTTTAAAAATAAGATTGTCTAATGCTAAAGAATGTACAGCAACTATAGAATACATAGCACAAGAAAATGAAGATGAGAGTTTAGTAGTTTTAAAGATAACAGAATGTGTAGAGGAACTTATAAACTATAGAAAAATTTCACTAGACATACTATGGTGGAGTGAAAGTGGACTAAAGGTACCAAATTCTGCTATAAAATATGAGTCAGATGATTTAGCATATATTACAAGAAAAAGAGTTGGATACACAGACGACATATATGTAAAAATATTAAAACAAAATGATAAATATTCAATAATAGAAAATTATACTAATACAGAGTTAAAAGAAAAAGGTGTAAGCGAAGAAAAAAGAAAAAACAGAAGGACAATATCTTTGTATGATGAAATTGAGATTTAGTTAAAGATAATACTTTTATAATATATTTTTTTGTCTCCTCGTTCGAGCTAAATTATTTAGAAATTCTAATATAAATTTGACGGGACCCTTTCATTTTTTACAAAAATGAACATTCCCCGTAAAATTTATATAAGAATTTCTATAAATAATTTCCTCTCAATTCGTCGACGAAAAAAATATATTATAAAAGTATATCTTTAACTAAATATTACAAAGATGTTACAAAAATATTAAATTATAATTACAAACACAAAAACTATTGACAATATACAAAAAAAGATAGATACTTATAGCAGTTAAAAATACCAATGACGATAAATTTAGGAGGTTTAAAATGTCAGGAGCTATAATGAATAAAGTATTAGACTTATTTGGAGTTGACAACGCAGAAGAAGATTACGAAGAAGAAGGATATGAAGAAGAAAACGAACAAGAAGAAGAACAAGAAGAAAATAAAAATTTTTGGAATAGACGTTCAAATAAAGTGGTAACTATGCCACAAGCAAATCAAATAAAAATGGTAATATCACAACCAACTACTTTTGAACAATCAGAAACAATTTGTGATTTATTAAAAGAAAAGAAATCTATAATAGTAAATCTAGAGTATGTAAATAAAGATGTTGCTAGACGTATTATAGACGTTATTAGTGGAGCTGTTCATGCATTAGATGGACATATTCAAAAAGTATCTAATTCAATATTTTTAATTGCACCATACAATTATGATATAACAAATGATATGGCAAGAGAAGAAATAAAAAATAAATTATCTGTATCTTGGTTAAGAAATAATGCACAGAACAATTAATATGCAAAAAATGGAGGAATAGAAATGATTACACCATTAGAGATTGAAAATAAGAAATTTTCTAAACAAATGATGAATGGATACAGTGTAGAAGAAGTAGATGAATTTTTAGATGATTTGACTGTAGATTATGAAAAAATGTACAAACAAAGTACAGAGCTAAAAAGCAGAGTTGATGAATTAGAAAAAAATTTATTACACTATAAAACAATAGAAGATACATTACAAAATACATTAGTGATGGCACAGACTACTGCCGAAGAAGTAAAAGATGTTGCTAGACAACAAGCTGAGCAAATAGTAAAAGAAGCAGAAGGCAATGCTAGAAAATCAGTAGATGACTTAAGCCAACAAATATTAATGAAGAAAAAAGACTTAGAAGATGTAAAAAAACAATTTGATGTATATAAAGCAAAAATGGAAGCATTGTTAATTTCTCAATTAGAACTTTTAAAAGATATTAACAAAGATGATGAAAATATATAATAATGAGGCACTTAACAAGAGTGTCTTTTATTATATAAGAAGAAAGGATGAGACAAATGCTAAAAAATCAAAAAGGTATTACTTTATTAGTTTTATCAATAACAATAGTAGTAATGATGATATTAACATTTACATTGACCACAAATGTGGGGAGTTATGCAGAACGAAAGCGAAGGACAAATTTTGAAACAGATATAGGAAAAATCAAAGAAAAAATAGAAATATATTATTCAAGAAATAAGCAAATTCCTATTGCTAATAAATATACAAATACAAGTATGCTTACTCCTAATGCAAATGATAACGAAAATTATTATGTAATAGATTTATCACAAATTGAAATATCAGAGTTGAATTATGGACAAGATTATTACAAAATAGAAGATAAGACTGCAGAAATTTCTGACCTAGAGGATATTTATATAATAAATGAACAGTCAACAGTTATATATTATCCTAAAGGAATTAGTTTTGACGGAAAAACATATTACACATTAGACATAGCTTCAACAAAAATAGAAGATATACAAATAGAAAGTATATCTATAACTGGAGATAATGTAGTAGAGATAGGCAAAACGATTAGTTTAAAAGCTACAACATATCCAAGTTTTGTAGAAAGTAGCGAGATTGAGTGGACTGTAGATAATTCCGAAATTGCTAATATAAATAATAAAGGTGAATTAACAGGAATAAAAAATGGAACAGTTATAGTTACTGCGACTTTAAAAGAAGATACAACTAAAAAGCAAAATTATACTGTAAAAGTAGAATATCCAACAGTACAATTAAGCTTAACAGCAGAAAAAAATAGTACAATAAATGGAGAGTTGCCATCATATAAAAATCCAATAATACCACAAGGTTTTAAGGCTGTAGATACAACGACTGGAGACAACACAATAAGTAGTGAAGCTGTGTGGAAAAGCCAAGATGGGTATAAATATGGCTTAGTAATAGAAGATGATAGCAAAAATCAGTTTGTATGGGTACCTTGTGTAATAAATCAAAATGATGTGGCAGTTGGAGATATAGTTGTGACATTTCAAAAGATAACCACAGGAAAATACAATACAGCTAATTTCACATTACTTCCAACAGATACAACTGTTGCTACAGAAGATAGTAGTGTGCAAAAAATTGAGGAAAGTGTAGAAAAATATCAAGGCTTTTACATAGCAAGATATGAAGCTGGAATAGAAGGAACAACAGATAATAATAGTTTGACTATAAAAATAGCAACAGATGGTAGTGTAAAACCACTATCACAAGCTAAAAAGGGAGTATGGAATTGTGTAACAAGAACAGAAGCTATTAAGATATCAAAGCAAGTAGTAGATTCTTTAAACACAGCAGTAAAGTCTACATTGATTTCTGGAGAGGCATGGGATACAACTCTTGCATGGATGACTTTAGCAGATAGCACATATGCAGAAGACTCAAGCAAGAAAGGATGGTATGCAGAAGTTTCATCTGATACAGTAAATACAACAGGCTACTATGCTGTAAATAATATATATGACATGGCAGGAAATGTATGGGAATGGACAACAGAAAATTGTAAAATAAATGGACAACCATCTTTAGTTGCTAGAGGAGGATGCTTTGATAATTATCCATCTTATAATCCAGCAGCTTATAGAGGAAATGGCAATGATAGCCAATATTCTTATATAGGATTTAGAACAATGCTATATATTGTGTGACAAAAATAAAATATATAATTTAAAATTAAAAATATAGAAAAATTAAAAATTTCTCTTGCATAAGAGAAAAAAGTATGCTAATATAAAAAGGTATTAGCGATAGGGGTATAGTGTCAATGGTAGCACATCGGTCTCCAAAACCGCCTGTGTGGGTTCGAATCCTACTACCCCTGCCAGTAAGAAAAGCCTTGTAACAGTAATAAATACTGAATTGCAAGGCTTTTTACATATAGAACTAATGAAAAATTAATGCAGTAGATATGTGAAATTTTGGATTTATTTTCTGTAAAAGTTACAAAAAGGTTCCAGAATGGTTGCAATTTAAATAATAACAAAGTATAATAATTGTGGTTTACTTATAAAATATAAAATGAAGGATATATAAATGGAAAAAATAAAAGAATTAGTAAAAAAAGTATGTACAAAAGAAGTAATATTATATGCAGTTTTTGGAGTATTTACAACAGTAGTAAATATAGGTTCTTTTGCAATAATGACAAAAATAATAAAAATGAATGAGAATGTAGCAAATATTATAGCAATATTACTTGCCGTACTATTTGCATATGTAACAAATAAAGATATGGTATTTCATTCTAAAGCAAATGGCTTTGGAGAAAAATTAAAAGAATTTTTTAAATTTATGCTAGGACGAGCATTTACAATGGTGGTAGAATTTGTTGGATGCTTTTTACTATTTAAATTACCAATACCAGAAATTATAAGCAAATGTGTAATGACTGTTATAGTTATTATTTTAAACTTTTTTATTAGCAAATTCTTTGCTTTTAAAAAATAATATGAGGAACAAAATAGGGGCTTAATATTAAGGAGGAATCTTTTTTATGGGCTCTTTTTTTGAGAAAATTAATTATTTAGTTGCAATTATAGTATTTTTAGTAATTTTTATTTCGTGCTTTTTTACTCCGTTTATTTCATCAGGAGTAGTATTAGATTATGATTTAAATGTAATAGAAAACATGGAAATTAGCAGTTCCGGATTTATGTGGCCAATACCAGGGTATACTAAAATTACATCGTATTTTGGAAAGAGACAAAGTCCTACACAAGGTGCTTCATCATATCATAAAGGAATAGATATAGGTGCTCCAGAAGGAACAAAGTTAATAGCTGTTGTAGATGGTCAAATAACATACACAGGCTTTTTAGGAGGTGGAGGATATACAATAACATTGTCAAAAGATAATATGAAAATAACATATTGCCATGTTTCGCCTACATATATAGTAGAAGAAGGTCAGGAGGTTTTACAAGGACAAGTAATAGGATTTGTAGGACCTAAAAATGTGTATGGAGTAGTTCGGAAATCAATATAAAGATAGTGATGGAAATCCAACAAACGGAGCAACTACAGGAACTCATTTGCACTTAGGGGTGAGGGTCGACGACGAATATAACAATCCATTAGATTTTTATTAATAGTTATTGACAATAAAAATTATTAAATATAAAATGTGGTTAGAAATTCTTAAATAGAAAGGATGAATAGAAGTGAAAATAAGTAATAAAGAAGAGTTAGAAAAAATTGCTAGACAAATAAGAAAAAATATTGTAATGCAAGTGTATACTGCAAAATCTGGACATCCAGGAGGATCACTTTCATGTACAGATATTTTAACAGTGTTATATTTTAACCAAATGAATATAGACGAAAAAAATCCAAAGGCAAAACAAAGAGATAGATTTGTTTTATCTAAAGGACATTGCTCACCTGCATTATATGCTACTTTAGCGAAAAGAGGATTTTTTGAAGAAGAAAAATTGTCAACTTTTAGAAGTGTAGATGGAAATTTACAAGGACATCCAGATATGAATAAAGTTCCTGGAGTAGATATGACAACAGGTTCATTAGGGCAAGGACTATCAGTGGCAAATGGTATGGCACTTTCTTCTAAATTAAACCATGATGGATATAGAGTATATTGCTTACTAGGTGACGGAGAAATAGAAGAAGGGCAAGTATGGGAAGCAGCAATGACATCACATAAATATAAATTAGATAATTTATGTGCAATTGTTGATTATAACAACTTACAAATTGATGGAAACGTAGAAGATGTAAAAGGTTTAGATAATCTTGAAGGTAGATTCAAAGCTTTCGGCTTCAATACTATAGTAGTAGATGGACATAGTATTGAACAATTGATAGATGCTTTTGAATCAGCAAAACTATGCAAAGGAGCACCAACAGTCATAATTGCTAAAACTATAAAAGGAAAGGGAGTTTCTTTTATGGAAAATAAAGCTGAATGGCATGGAAAGGCTCCAAGCAAAGAAGAATATGAAGAGGCGATAAAGGAACTAGAATTATAGAAACCAAAGAATATAAAAGTTATAAAATATAAAGAATGTAAAATTAAAAAGAAATAATGGATTTTTTTTAAGAATGAATAGGTTTATAGGTAAAACCTGCATTAAAAACCTAAATATTATTATGCAAGGAATGAAATTAAATATGAAAGAAGAAAAAATAGCAACTCGCCAAAGCTATGGTGAAGCACTAGAAAAAATAGGAGAAGAAAATTCTAATGTAGTTGTTTTAGATGCAGATTTATCAGGTGCAACAAAAACTAACATATTTGCAAAGAAATTTCCAGATAGATTCTTTGACATGGGAATTGCAGAGCAAGATATGCTTTCTACAGCGGCAGGTTTTGCTACATGTGGTAAAATTCCATATGTTAGCACATTTGCAGTATTTGCAGCAGGAAGAGCATATGACCAAATACGAAATAGTATTTGTTATCCAAATTTAAATGTAAAAATATGTGCAACACATGCAGGTATAACAGTAGGAGAAGATGGTGCAACACATCAAATGTTAGAGGATATATCAATGATGAGAACCCTTCCTAATATGACAGTTATATCGACATCAGATGATGTACAAACAAAATGGGCTGTACAGGAAATTGCTAAAATAGAAGGACCTGTGTACTTGCGTTTGTCAAGAATGGATGTACCAGTTATTTATGACGAAAATCAGAAATTTGAAATCGGAAAAGCTGTTCAAATCGGTGATGGAACAGATGCAACAGTTATATGTACAGGAGATTTAGTATGTGAAGCATTAAAAGCAAAAGAAGAACTAGAAAATAAAGGAATTCATATTAGAGTTTTAGATATGCATACAATAAAGCCAATTGATAAAGAGGCTATAATAAAATGTGCAAAGGAGACTAACAAAATAGTAACATTAGAGGACCACAATATAATAGGTGGATTAGGTTCTGCAGTATGCGAAGTTCTTTGCAATGAATATCCTACAAAAGTTATAAGAATGGGAATGAAAGATTGTTTTGGAAAATCTGGAACAGCACAAGAATTATTAAAATATTTTAAATTGACTAGTGAAGATATTATAAAAGTGATAGAGTAAACAAAAAGAAAAAACTCATTTTAGGTAAAAACTAAAACGAGTTTTTTCTTTTTATAGAGGTGTCCTTTTTCGAAAATGGCATCCTTTTTAGCCTTTGTATGGGCATCCATGACGGTTATAGTCATTTTTAATTTGCTCTTTTTCAAAAGCAGTTAAGGAATCGGGATTAAATCCCTGTCCTTTTTTGTTACTACATGCAGATGATTTACATAGAGATAAAGAAGCAACTTTACATGTGTTACAAGGTGTAAAAGAGTTTTTCATATAATGCCCTCCTGTTTAATTAAATAAAATATTAATTTAATAGTTCAAGTTACACTAACTATATGTTAACATAAAAACAACAAAATTGCAATAAATGTTAGTAATTTGGTAGAAAAAATTTATTTTTTCGAAAAAGGGGCGTCCCTTTTCGTTTGTGAATTTTTTGTAAATTTTTAAAAAGCGAGAAAATTGAAGAAAAATAGAAATAATTGGACGAAATGCATTAAATTGTGAGCTTTTTTATACATAAAACTATTGCAAATAATTAGTTTTATTGTTATTATAATGCTATAAAAGTATAATACAGTATTATTGTGTATTATTTTGTATATAACAGAAAGTAAATTTCACTAAAAAGTAAAAAAAGCTTATATAAAAGGAGCAAGTTATGATAGAATTTAGAAATGTTAGTAAAACATATGAAACAGGTACGGAAGCAGTACATAACGCCAATTTTAAAATAGAAAAAGGTGAGTTCGCATTTTTAGTAGGTTCTTCTGGTTCGGGAAAATCTACATTAATAAAAATGATATTAAAAGAAGAAAATCCTACATCAGGAAATATTATAATAAATGGAAAAGACACTACATATTTAAAACCAAAAAGAGTGCCATATTTAAGAAGAAGCATGGGAGTTGTTTTTCAAGACTTTAGATTATTACCAGATAAAACTGTTTATGAAAATGTAGCTTTTGCTATGTATATAGTAAAGGCTACACCAAAACATATTAGAAGACAAGTTCCAATGGTTTTATCATTAGTTGGTTTAAGTGGAAAAGCTAAAATGTATCCAAATGAGTTGTCAGGTGGAGAACAACAAAGGGTTGCACTTGCTAGAGCCCTAGTAAATAATCCTTCAATGTTAATAGCAGATGAACCTACAGGAAATTTAGACCCAGATACAGCATGGGATATAATGTCACTTTTAAATGATATTAATATGAGAGGAACAACAGTTGTTATAGCAACACACGCAAAAGATATAGTAGATAAAATGAAAAAGAGAGTTATACAAATTGATAAAGGCAACATTATAAGAGATGATAAAAAAGGTGGGTATGATAGTGAGATATAACATAGTAGGATATTTAATAAGTGAAGGTTTTAGAAACTTTTTAAAAAATAAGAAATCTACAGGTGCATCATTAATGATTATGTGTGCAACAATGCTTATATTTGGATTGTTTTTCTTAATAGGTGAGAATGTAAACCATATGGTAAAAGAGGTAGAATCTGAGCAAGGTATGCAAGTATATATGTATAAAGATGCTACGGAAGAACAGATAGAGAAGCTAGGAAATGAAATAAAAAATTTAGATTATGTTGCAAAAGTAACATTTGTATCTAAGGAAGAAGCTTTAGATTCCATAAAAAAGAGTTGGGGAGATAAAGGGGATAAACTTCTTAAAGCATATGAAGGAGATAAAAATCCATTAGGAGTTTCATATATAGTAACTCTAACAGATTTAACTAAGAAAGATGATGTAAGAGCTAATATTGCAAAGCTTGAGAATGTAAAAGAAATAACAATAAAAGATAAAGTAATGAGTGCTTTAATAAACGTTGCAAATGGGATTAGAATAGTTTCTGGAGTAATATTGGTATTGTTAATAGTAATATCTATATTTATTATAGCAAATACAATAAAACTTACAGTACATGCAAGAAGAAAAGAAATATCAATTATGAAATATGTAGGGGCAACAAATGGTTTTATAAGGTGGCCATTTATTGTAGAAGGTGTAATAATTGGTATTGTGTCTGCAATAATTTCAATATTGATATTAGGCGTAAGCTATAACTTTGTTGTTGGAAAAATATTAACATCAACTATAGCAACACAAATAGGAATAAGTTTATTAACTTTTTCAGATGTATTTGCATTAGTAATTACAGTATATTTATTACTAGGAATAGGAATAGGAATTCTAGGTAGTGTAATTTCTATGAGAAAATATTTGGAGGTATAATATGAAAAAGAAAATAATATCCATTGTTCTTGTTTTAATATTGCTGCAAGCATATGTATATAGCATATTTGCAGCAAGCACATCAGCATTAAATGATCAAAAATCAGATTTACAACAAAAAGTAAATGATGCTGAAGAAGAAAAATCAAAATTAAAAGAACAATTAGATGAACAGTTACAAGCTATTTCAGATTTGGACCTAAGTATATCAAATGTAGAAGAAGAAATTAGTAAACTTAGTGCACAAATATCAGAACTTGAAACTAATATAGAAGAAAAACAAAAAGAGATAGAACAAAAACAAAAAGAATATACAGAAAATGAAGAATTATTACAAGATAGATTAGTTGCAACTTATGAAAATGGAAGTACATCATTTTTAGACATACTATTAGGTTCATCAGGAATAATGGACTTTCTATCTAATTACTATAATATTTCGCAATTAATTCAATGTGATGAAGAACTATTAGAATCAATTGAAAAAGACAAAAAAGAAATAGAAGAAGCAAAACAAACACTAGAAGAAGAAAAAAGTCAAATAGAAGAACTAAAAAAAGAACAAGAAACAAAGAAAAATTCTTTAAGTTTAAAAAAAGCAGAAAGACAGCAAAAAGCTAGTTCATTAAATGCAGAGCAAAAAGCAGTACAAGCAGATATAGATAGCTATAATGCACAAATTAAACAAGTAGACGAGCAGATTAGAAAAATACTAGAACAAGCAAATAAAAACTCGTCAGGAATAAAATTTGATGGAAGCTTTATATGGCCATGTAATAATAAAATAATTACATCTACAGTAAAACAAAGATGGGGTAGATGGCATAAAGGAATAGATATTGGTGCTAGATATGAAAGTGTATATGCAGCAGCTTCTGGATATGCATATAAACTAGAAAATCCAGGTGGATATGGACATTATATAATGATAGTTCATGGTAGCGGATTCATTACATTGTATGGTCATTTAGATTCATTTAATATATCAAATGGACAATATGTATCACAAGGACAAGTAATAGCAACATCAGGAAATTCTGGTGGAAGTTTTGGGGCACATTTACATTTTGAAATAAGAAAGGCATCATCAGTATCAAACTTCTTTAGTAGCTCATTCTTAAACCCATTAGATTATTTACCAGGAGGATATACATTTGCAGCAGGTGCATCAACACCATCGTAATATTATATGAAAAAGACCTGTAAAAAGAGCAGGTCTTTTGTTAAAATAATAAAAGGAGGAATAGAGTATGAAAAATAAAATATTAGCTATAAGTATGATAATTGTAATAGTAACAGTATTCTATTCCAATTTCATAACAAAAGCAGAAACATTAAGTGAAAAGCAACAGCAAGTACAAGAAAGAAGAGAAGAAGCAGAGCAGAAACTAACTTATGTACAAGAAGACCTTTCAGCAGCAATAGTAAAAATACAAGAATTAGACGACCAAATAAGACAATCTGAAAGTGAAATAGAAAGCTTAAATGGAGAGGTAGAAAATTTAGAAACTCAAATAGAAGAATTAACAACTAAAATAGAACAAGTAGAAAAAAATTATAATGATAATGAAGCTTTATTAGAAGAACGATTGGTAACAATGTATGAAGTTGGAGAAACAAAATACTTAGATATATTATTTAATTCTGCAGGCATAATGGATTTTTTATCTAATTATTATATTATTCAGCAAATGATAGAAAGTGACACTATTTTACTAGATGAAATAGAACAAGAAAAAGAAGAGATAGAAAAATCTAAGAATAGTTTAGAAGAACAAAAAGCAAGTATAAAATTGAAAAAGGCTAAAAAAGAGCAGTTAGCGGTAATTACACAAAACAATAAGACTTTAAAAGAACAAGCAGTAGCAAATTTATCAGAAGAGGAAATTCAGTTACAACAAAAAATAGAAGAATATAAATCAGAAGAAAGTAAAATAGAAGCATTAATAAAGCTTGCTACAAATGAATATGAATATACAGGAGATTACACAGGAGGAGTAATGGCATGGCCAATAGCTAAAAGTGGTACATATATTACATCAGCTTATGGAGTAAGAGAGCATCCTATACAAGGAGTTATAAAACAACATACTGGTATAGACATAGGAAATGCCGGATTTGGAGCACCTGTTATAGCTGCAGCAGATGGAATAGTAACAATGGCAGGATATTATGGAGGCTATGGAAACTGTGTTATAATAAACCATGGAAATGGAATTTCTACACTATATGGGCACGGACAAAAAATATTAACAGAGGTAGGAAAAGAAGTAAAAAAAGGTGACCTTATATTAGAGGTAGGTTCTACTGGTAATTCTACAGGACCACATCTTCACTTTGAGGTTAGAATAAATGGTTCGTGTGTTGACCCAATGCCATATTTACAAGGAAATAGTGAATAAAAAATATTAATAAAAATATAATTAAAGTAATAAGAAAAGGTAAAAGCAATTTTGCCAAATGTGTGACTAGAAAGGAATGGAATTTAACGTGAAAGAGGAAAAAAATCAAAGAATTTATAAAGTTGTGATGTTAGTAATATTAACAGTATTAATAACTGCGATAATAACAACAGTAGCAGTATATAATGCTTTATCAAATACTAAAGTAAAATATATAACGACATCAGGGGATAATTCTAAAATAAGTAAAACATTACAATATTATAAAAGCTTTATACAGGAAAAATACTTCGGAGAAATGGACGAAGACAAGATGTTAGAGTCTGCAATAAAAGGATATGTAGAAGGACTTGGAGACGAGTATTCAGAATACATAACTAAAGAAGAAATGGAAGACTATATGGCAGATGCAACAGGAAAATATGTAGGAATAGGTGTATATATATCAAACAATACAAAAACAAACCAAATAGTAGTATTAGCACCAATGGAAGGTTCACCAGCGCAAAAAGCAGGAATAAAATCTGGAGATGTAATATCTAAAGTAGATGGTATAGAATATAAAGGTGAAGAATTGTCAGAGGCATCAAGCAAAATGAAAGGCGAAGAAGGAACAAAAGTTAAAATAGAAATTACAAGAGATGAGCAAAAAATAGAACTAGAAGTAGAAAGAAAAACTATAAAAGTAAATCACGTAGAAGGAAAAGTATTAGACAATAATATAGGATATATTCAAATTAGTACATTTGATGATGGATGCTATGAAGAATTTAAAGAAAAATACAATGAATTAAGTAGCCAAAATATAAAATCATTAATAATAGATTTAAGAAACAATGGTGGAGGAATAGTAGAAGAATCAATAAACATAGCAGACATGATGGTAGATAAAGATAAAACATTATTAATAACAGCAGCAAAAGGCGGTAAAGAAGAAACTACAAAGTCTAAAACACAAAAAGTAATAGATATGCCAATAGTATTTTTAGTAAATGAACATACAGCAAGTGCGTCAGAAATATTAACAGTAGCAGTTAAAGAAAATCTTGAAAATGTTAAAGTTGTAGGAACAAAAACTTATGGAAAAGGAGTAATACAAAGTATATTTACATTGTCAGATGGAAGCGGAATAAAATTAACAACAAATGAATATTACACTCCAAACCATAATACTATTAATAAAGTAGGGATAACACCAGACTATGAAATAGAATTTCCAAGTGGAGAAAGTATATATAGTATAGATGAAGAAAAAGACCCACAACTTCAAAAAGCAATAGAATTATTAAAGTAGATAAACAAAGCGAAATATCAATTTTTTGGCTGAATGTCAATAGTTGGGGTGGAAAACTTTGAAAGTTTTCTACCTCAGCTTTTTTAATGTATTTTAATG
>CAKPFO010000008.1 GCA_934153805.1 uncultured Clostridia bacterium
TTCCTAATGAAAAATAAAATAAATAATAAAATAGAAAAACTTTTATTAGGATTTGCTTCAGGAGTAATGATAGCAGCTTCAATTTGGTCATTGCTAATACCAGCAATGGAAATGTCAGAGGCACAAGGAAAAATAGCATGGGTGCCAGCTACAATAGGATTTCTACTAGGAATAACATTTTTACTTGTGCTAGATAGTGTAATTCCACATATGCACTTAAAGAGTGACAAACCAGAAGGAATAAAAAGTAAACTAAAAAAGACAACAATGATGGTATTTGCAGTAACTCTTCATAATATTCCAGAAGGAATGGCAGTAGGGGTTACATTTGCAGGGGCTCTTACACAAAATGCAGGAATAACAATGGCAGGGGCATTTGCATTAGCAATAGGTATAGCAATTCAAAATTTTCCAGAAGGTGCAATTATTTCAATGCCATTAAAAAGTGAAGGAATGTCAAAACCTAAAGCATTTTTATATGGAACATTATCTGGAATAGTAGAACCAATAGGAGCAATAATTACAATATTATTAACAAATGCAGTAGTACCAATGCTTCCATATTTGCTAGCTTTTGCAGCAGGAGCTATGATATATGTTGTAGTAGAAGAACTTATACCAGAGTCACAAGCAGGGGAACATTCAAACATAGGAACAATAGGAGTGGCTATAGGTTTTGTAGTTATGATGATTTTGGATGTTGCATTAGGATAATGAGAAAATAAAATAATGGAAGAGATAGAAAAGATAACATCAAATTGCTTGAATTGTGCTAAAAAGCCATGTCAGACTGGATGTCCTCTTTTAAATGATATGGCAGATAGATAAAATATTAAAATTAGGAATAGAAGTAAAATATAATACCGAGCTTGGAAAAGATATATCTATTCAAGAACTAGAAAAAGAATATGACACAGTATTTATAAGCATAGGTGCAAATGTTTCTACTAAAATGGTAATATATAAGAATAGTGCATAAATTAAAGAATAAAATTTATGCACTATTTTTATGCACAAATTTGCCTAAAACCCTTTTAAAATTGGCGAAAATATTATAAAATATTGTAAATTGTTTTATTGGGAAAAATTAAGGCAGAAAAGGAGAAATGTAATAGAATATGAATAAAAAATGGGAATGCTATCAAGTAGACGAAGAACTTGTGGATAAAATTGCAAGAAAGTATAGCATAAGCAAGTTAATTGCAAGGATATTAGTAAAAAGAAATATTATAGAAGATGAAAAAATAAATGTTTTTTTAAATCCAACTAGAAAAGATTTTTATAATCCATTTTTAATGCCGGACATGGAAAAAGCGGTAGACAGAATTATAAAAGCTATTGAAAACAATGAAAAGATAATGATTTTTGGAGATTACGACGTAGACGGAATAACAAGTATTACTGTATTAAAAAAATTCTTGTTAGATAGAAATGCTAATGTTTCTCAATATATTCCAAACAGATTATTTGAAGGATATGGTCTAAACAAAGATGCTATTGCTAAAATAGCAGAGGATAAGTTTGATTTGATGATAACTGTAGATTGTGGTATTTCTGGCGTAGAAGAGGTTGAGTATGCAAATTCTTTAGGACTAGAAACTATAGTAACTGACCATCACGAACCAGGAGAAATTTTACCAAATGCTATAGCTGTAGTAGATGCAAAAAGAAAAGATAATATTTATCCATTTAATCAATTGGCAGGAGTAGGAGTTGTATTTAAATTAATACAGGCAATTAGCCAAAGATTAAATTTAGAAGAAAAAGAATATTTAAAATACTTAGACCTAGTATGTGTTGGAACTATTTCAGATATTGTTCCATTAGTTGATGAAAATAGAGTAATTGCAAAACTTGGACTAAAACTAGTAGAAGTTACTAAAAATATAGGTTTAAAGACCTTGTTAGAAGTATCTGGATATAAACAAATAGATTCAACAACAATATCTTTTGGAATTGCACCTAGAATAAATGCTTGTGGCAGAATGGGACACGAACAAGAAGCATTAAAATTGTTTTTAACAGAGGATGCAAATGAAGCAAAAGAAATTGCGTTAAGACTAAATGAGTATAATAAAGAAAGACAAGAAATAGAAAAAAGGATATTTGAAGAAGCCGTTCAAGAAATAGAAAATACAGATAAAGAAAAAGATGTAATAGTATTAGGAAAAGAAAATTGGCACCATGGTGTTATAGGTATAGTTTCTTCTAAAATAACAGATTTATACTTTAAACCAAGCATATTAATTTGCTTTGAAGAGAAAGTAGGCAAAGGCTCTGGAAGAAGCGTACCAGGTTTTGACTTATATGAAGCACTATCAAATTGTAATAATCATATTAGCAGATTTGGTGGACATTCTATGGCAGTTGGAATAACTGTAGAAAAAGACGAATTTGAAGATTTCAAAAAAGATTTTGAAGAATATGCACAAAATAGCAATATTCGTGATATAATACCAATTATAGAAATTGATGAGACGGTAGGCTTAAAAGATATAAACATAAGAGATATTGCCGAATTGAAACTACTAGAACCATTTGGAGAAGCAAACAAAACGCCATTATTCTTATGTAAAAATTTGAAAATACATTCTATTAGAGCTTTGTCAGAAGGAAAACATTTAAAACTATCATTAAGAGATGATAATTTCTGGTTAGATGCAATTGGGTTTAATCAAGGGCATTTAACAGAAGAATATCGCATTGGAGATAAAGTAGATGTTGTAGGAACACTTGAAATTAACCAATATAATGGAAGGCAAAGCATACAAATTAATTTGAAGGATATAAGAAAGTCCTATTAAGGAAGTGATAAAATGCAAGAAGCAAATAAACAATTTACAATAGAAGATATATTAAATAAAATGAAGAAAAATAATAGAAAGTCAGATACAAAATTAATATTAAAAGCATACAATTTTGCTAAGGAAAAGCATGGTGACCAGTTAAGAAAATCAGGAGAACCATATATAATACATCCAATGCAAGTAGCATACATATTAGCAGATTTAGGACTTGATGATAGTACTATTTGTGCTGCTCTTCTTCATGATGTTGTAGAAGATACAGACGTAACACATCAGGATTTGATTAATGAATTTGGGCTAGAAATAGCCGAAATGGTAGACGGTGTTACTAAACTTAGCAAATTAAATTGTGAATCTGTAGAGGAAGAACAAGTAGAAAATTACAGAAAAATGTTTTTAGCAATGGGGAAAGACATTCGTGTAATAATGATAAAGTTAGCTGATAGACTTCACAATATGAGAACTTTAAAATTTTTGGCAAGAGATAGACAAATAGCAAATGCAAGAGAAACAATGGATTTATATGCTCCACTTGCAAACCGTTTAGGTATCTACTCTTTAAAATGGGAATTAGAAGATTTATCTTTTAAATATTTATATCCAGAAGAATACAGAGAAATTGTAGAAGGAATTGATAAAAAAAGAGAAGAAAGATTAAACTTTATTGAAAAAATAGAAAGTCAAATTAAGCAAGAACTTAAAAAGCAAAAAATAGATGCAGAGATAACAGGTAGAGCAAAGCACTTATATAGTATATATAGAAAAATGAAAAGAGACAATGCAACATTAGACCAAATATATGACCTATTCGCATTACGTATTATAGTAAATTCTGTAAAAGATTGTTATGCAGCATTAGGTGTAGTACATGATTTATATAATCCAATGCCAGGAAGATTTAAAGATTACATAGCCGTTCCAAAACCTAATATGTATCAATCTTTACACACAACTTTAATAGGGGAAAAAGGAACTCCATTTGAAGTACAAATTCGTACATGGGATATGCATAGAATAGCAGAATATGGTATCGCTGCACACTGGGCATACAAAGAGGCAAGTTTCGCAAAAGGCAAAAAAGCAAATGTGTCTGTTACAGATGACAAACTTGCATGGCTAAGGGAAACTTTAGAGTGGCAAAAAGATATGCAAGACCCTCAAGAATTTTTAAACACTTTAAAAACAGAGCTATTTGAAGATGAGGTATACGTATTTACACCAAAAGGAGATATAAAAGTTTTACCAAGGGGAAGTACTCCAATAGACTATGCGTATAGTATACATGCCGAGATAGGACATCATATGACTGGATGTAAAATAAATAGTAAGATGATGCCTATTATTACAAAATTAAAAAATGGTGATATAGTAGAAATAATAACATCAGATAATAGTAAAGGACCAAGTAGAGATTGGCTTAAATTTATACAAAGTTCAACTGCTAAAAACAAAATAAATGCATGGTTTAAAAAGAATCAAAGAGAAGAAAATATCGAGAAGGGCAAAGACTTAATCGAAAAAGAAATAAAAAGAATAGGCATGGACTATAGCGAACTATTTAAAACAGAATTTGTTCAAGGAGCTTTAAATAGATATAAATTCAACTCTGTAGAAGATATGTATGCAAGTGTTGGATTTGGTGCAATATCAAGTGGAAAAGTAATTGCAAGAATATTAGAAGAATATAGAAAAGTACACAAAGAAGAAAATGTACAAGAAAAAATAGAAGAACTATCAAAAGCAAAACAAAATCAAGTTAAAGCTTCTAAAACAGGTATAGTAGTAGAAGGAATAGACAATTGTTTAGTAAAATTATCTAAGTGTTGCAATCCAGTACCTGGTGACAACATTGTAGGTTACATTACAAAAGGAAGAGGAGTATCTGTTCATAGAGCAGATTGCAAAAACTTAAAAGACTTATTCTTAGATGAAGAAAACAGAATGATAGATGTATACTGGCTAAATGAAAAAGAAGCAGCATACAATGTAGACATAGAAATATTTGCAAATGATAGAAACGGATTATTAGCTGACATCATTGCTCAAATAGGAAATACTAAATCAAAACTTATAGCTGTATCTTCAAGAGCAAATAAGGAAAGAATTGCAGTTACAGAGGTTACCGTTGAAGTAGAAAATTTAGAGGATTTGAACAATGTTTTAAAAGTTATAAGAAAAGTGGATAGTGTATATGAAGTTAAACGTAAAAAATAGATGCTGTGTACTACTCGTTTTTGATTTGTTTTAGGAAAGACGGATGGAAAAAACTTTGTGTTAATGCATTATAAAAATATAAACTTTGAGAAGAAATAGAAAACAGAAGAAGGGAAAGATATGATATTAAAAGCATTAAAAGTAAATACTGCTTTAAATGAACCTACTAATTGTTATATTGTAGAAGATGAGGAAGCAAAAGAAGCGATGGTAATTGACCCTGGTGGAGAACCAGAAAAAATAATAGAGATGTTAGACACCTTAGGCATAGATAAACTTAAATATATTTATTTAACACATTGCCATGGAGATCATTTTGGAGGAATACTAGAGCTAAAAGCTAAAAAAGGTGGAAAAGTATTAATACACAGAGATGATAGCGAAGGACTATATAATAAGGCAATTAGCTTAACTTATTATATAGGAATGGATGATATAGAGCTAGAAGCAGATTCTAGAGTTGATGATGGAGACTTGATACACGTAGGAAATATTGAGTTTAGAGTAATACACACACCAGGACATACAAAAGGTGGTAGTTGTCTATATTGTGAAAAGGAAGATTTACTATTTTCTGGAGATACACTTTTTAGAGGAACATGGGGAAGAACAGATTTACCAACTGGTAATTTTGAACAAATTATAAATTCAATAACTAACAAACTTACTGTGCTACCAGATAATACTATAGTATACCCAGGCCATGGAAGGATAACAACGATAAGAGAAGAAGACCCGATATATTTAGAGCTAAAGCCTAGACTAGATTAAACTAATAGGGAAGGGCCTCTTTCTTTTAGCAGTTTAGCAAGCAATCAAACAAAAAGAAAAGTAAAAATATATAACTAAACTAAAAAGGACCGTTTCTCTTAGTTTAGTTGTGAAAGGAGATTTAAAAATGAATAAAGTAGAAGCAAGAACCTTACCGGGATTTATGGAATTGTTGCCAGAAGAGCAAATTCTATTTAATCAAATGAAAGAAAAAATAGCAAAATCATATGAAAAATTTGGATTTCTACCAATAGATACACCAGTAATAGAAATGTCAGAAGTGCTTTTGGCAAAGGCTGGTGGAGAAACAGAAAAACAAATATACAGATTTAACAAAGGAGAAAATGATTTAGCTTTAAGATTTGACCTAACAGTACCACTTGCAAAATATGTAACACAATATTACAACAATTTAGCATTTCCATTTAGAAGATATCAAATAGGAAAGGTATATAGAGGGGAAAGACCACAAAAAGGTAGATTTAGAGAGTTTTATCAATGTGATATAGATATCATTGGAGATGGAGAACTATCTATAATAAACGATGCTGAATTACCAGCAGTAATTTATAATACAATAAGAGAATTAGGATTTAGTGATTTTACTATTTGTATGAATAATAGAAAAATTTTAAATGGTCTATTTAAAGAATTAAATCAAGAAGAAAACTCTGTTGAAATAATGAGAATTATTGACAAACTAGAGAAAATAGGAAAAGAAAATGTAATAGAATGTTTAAGAGATATAAATGTTCCAGAACAAGAAATTAATAAAATAATGGAATTTATACAAATAGATGGAACAACAGATGAAAAATTAGAAAAATTGGGAAAACTAAATATATCAAATGAATTATTTGAAAAAGGGTTAGAAGAATTAAGACAAGTAGTAAAATATGTACGTGGTTTTGGAGTTCCAGATACAAACTTTAAAGTAGATTTAACAATAGCAAGAGGTTTAGATTACTATACAGGAACAGTATATGAAACATTCTTAAATGACTATAGAGAAATTGGTAGCGTATGTTCAGGAGGAAGATACGAGAATTTAGCAGAATATTATACAGATAGAAAATTACCAGGTGTTGGAGTTTCAATTGGATTAACAAGATTATTCTACAAATTAAACGAGTTAAAAGCAATAAATGCAAAACAAACATCAATTGCGAAAGTACTTGTAATTTCTATGGTAGAGGATATGAGTAAATCCTTAGAGACTGCAACAAAATTAAGAGCAAATGGAATAAATGCAGAAGTATATTTAGAAGATAAAAAAATAAAAGCCAAATTTAAATATGCAGATAGATTAAAGATACCTTACGTAATAGTAGTAGGAGAAGACGAAATTGCAAATAATGTTGTAACATTAAAAAATATGCAAACAGGAGAACAAGAAACATTAACAATAGAAGAAGCAATTAAGAAAATTAAATAAAAATTTGATTAAACACAATAGACAAAATAAGAGGGAAAAATGAAGAATAGAGTAAAGATATTATTATATATGTTATTCATATTTATAGTTATTGGACTAATTTCAAACGTACAAGCAGCAGGAGTAGATGGAACAACAATAGTACTTAATCCACGGACATGGTGCTAATTGGACAGGATGTGCAAATGGACAATATAATCTTGTTGAAAAGGATTTGACTCTAAAAATTACAAATTATTTAAAAAGTGAACTTTCTAAATATTATGGTGTAAATGTTATATTAACACACGATGGAGTAAATTTTCCTAACAATGATGCTAGCGATTTAGCAGCAAGAGCAATGATAGCAAGGAATAATAATGCTGATTTATATGTTAGTATTCACATAAATGATGAAAAAACGCATACTAAAATAGGTGCTAATGTCTTTGTAACAAGTAGAACAGAACTTCCAAAGTACAAAGAAGGAATGACAATTTTAGGAAACAAAATATTAGCTAATTTAAATAAATTAGGAATAGAAAATGATGGAGTTGTAAATGACAAATTGTGTAATGACCATGAACCTAGATATCAATACTATGACGGGAGCCAAGCCGATTATTATGCAGACATTCGTCATGCTATGAGAGGAGATACTTTAGATGATTTAGGAGCTGATTTTAGTGATGGTTCAGGAATACCAACAGTTTTAATAGAACATTGTTATATGAACAGTAGTGATGTACAATTTCTAGATTCAGAAGAAGATTTGAAAAAATTAGCAAAAGCAGATGGAGATGCTATAGTAGATTACTTAAAATTAAGACTTAAAGAAGATGTAATAAGTACTATGACAATTGATAAAGAAAACATAAATTTACTAGAGGGAGAAAAAGCAAAAGTAATAGCAACTCTAGGACCAAGCACAGCAAAGAATAAAGAAGTAAAATGGACAAGCAATAATGAAAAAATAGCAAAAGTAGACCAAAATGGAAATATAGAAGCAGTAGGAACAGGAATTGCAAAAATAACAGCTACATCTGTAGATAATCCTAATATTAATAAAACAGTAACAATAAATGTAGAAAAAGAAGAAGTAAAATTTGAAAAAAATACTGAAAATATATTAGTTGGAAGCTCTAAAATATTAAATGTAAAAGTCACTCCAAGTTGGATAGAAAACAAAAACATTGTATGGGAAAGTGATAACAAAGACGTTCTAGAGGTATCACAAGAAGGGAAAATTACAGCAAAAAAAGAAGGAACGGCAACTATAAAAGTAACATGGAAAGACAAAAAAATATCAAATGAAATAAAAGTAAATGTAATAAAACTTGCAGAAGATACAAAAATAGATATAAAAAAATACAAAGTTGAAAACAATAAAATAAGCTGTATTGGGCAAAGAGTAAAAATAGATGACTTTTTAAAGAATATTAGTTTAAGTAGTAATCTTACAGCAATCATTGAAAAAACTAACCAAAATCAAGAATATATAGGAACTAATACAAAAGTTGTAATCAAAGAAAAAGAGCATCAACTAGTATTAGAAGAATACGATTGTTTAATATATGGTGACATTAATGGAGATGGAAAAATATCAGCATTAGACTATACACTAATAAAAAATCATATTATGGATGTACAGAAAATAACAGATGCTAATATGAAACTTACAGCAGATGTAAATGGAGATAATAAAATATCAGCATTAGATTATACTCTAATAAAAAATGATATTATGGATGTGAAAAAAATAACATTAAAGTAAAGAGGGATAGCAATGAAAAAAGCAAAATATAGTATAATTTTTGTAGCCATTCTTACTATATTAGGAATTGGAATTCATACAAATATATATGCAGCAGGAATAGGAATGAGTATTAATAAGTCGTCTGCCTATGTAGGAGATACTTTTAGTGTAACAATATCAGGAATTAATGGAAAAGTATCTATTAGTGGAAATTCAAATGTTTCACTTAGTGAAAGTGGAACAAAATGGGTAGAAGGAAGCATGACAATAACAGGAACTGCAAAGTCAGTAGGAACAGGAACTATTACAGTAACGCCACTAGATGCAAGTACAACAGGAGCAGACCCAGTAGAGGTAACAGCAGCTACAAGCAAAAGTATTACAATTAAAGAAAAAGAAGCAGAACCACAGCCACAGCCAACACAAACTCCAGCTACAACGACTAAAAATACTACAAGTAACACAAAAACAACAACTAAAACAGAAACAAAAGCAGCAGAAACAAAAAAACAACAAGAAGATGATTTTTACATATTTTCAATAACACTAAAAGGAATAAAAGAAGATGGAGAACAAATAAATCTTGATTTATCTCCAGAATTTAACCAAGATACATACGAGTATACATGCAGCATTGCATCAGACATTCAAAAAATAGATTTACAAAAAGATGCAGGAGACTATACAAATTCTGTTATTGTAACAGGATTAGATGAATTAGCTGAAGGAGAAAATATAATAAAATTGTTACTTGCAGCAGAAGACCATGAATCAAAAACATATACAATAAAAGTTATAAAAGAAGAATCAAAAGAAGCAATAGCAGATGTACCAAACCAAGAAGAAAATATAAATAACAATAAAGAAAAAACAGAAACGAAGATGATATCAATGCCATTGTACGCATTTATAATAATGCAAATAATAATAGTTGCAATAGAAATAATTGTTATTTGCTTTATTCCATGGAAGAAAATATTAAAAAAATAAAATTCAAAAAGCGAGTAACAAAAAGTTGCTTGCTTTAAAAAAATTCAAGAGGGGATATTTCTGCCATGTACTCCTGCACTGTATATAGAAAGAAAAAAGTGAAAAAATTATATATTAAACTAAAATGTCTCGCCATTAATAAGTGTATCAAACTATTAAGGACGGGGCATTTTAGTTTATTGTCATATAAATGTAGTACAAACATATAATATATATAATAGGTTTGTACTAAAGAAACACAGTAGGAAGTGCTAAAGAACTTTTAGTTAGTATTATAGTGGAGGAAATATATGATTAATTTAGCTGTAGTAAACTTGAAAGATATAGTCAAATACACATTAAAAATATGCGTGGTACTATCCATATTATGGATAATGTATCAATTTTTTTCTAGTAATATGCTAAATAATACTACTATAGTAGCAAGTTTTGATAAAGCAACTTTAATAGAATGTATAGATGAAATGATACCGGGAATAAGGCAATTAAACAACAAAGAAATTTACACACTAGAAGAAACAAATGTAGAAAAAGTAAATCCGTTAAAGCTTATGTTAGGAATGCAAATAGAAATGTTGGATAATTTACAAATAAAAGAACAACAAGAAATTACACAAAATACTGCAAATGAGCAAACAACAGAAAATGTAGTAGAGCAAGCACAAACAGGCTTACAAACTCAAGTGGTAGAGAATAATGTGCCTAATAAATATACTAATGAATATAACGGAGTAAAAATAAAAAATGAAACTAAATATGAACTTACAGAAGAAATGCTAAAGCCAGATATAGAGGTAAATAGCAAGAATATAATGATTTTTCACACACATACATGTGAAAGTTATACACAAAGTGAAAAATATACATATGAGCAAACAGGAACCTATAGAACAACAGATATAAATTATAATGTTGTAAGGGTAGGAACAGAATTAGAAAATCAATTGTTAAGTTATGGATATAATGTAGTTCACGATAAAACCTATCATGACTATCCAGCATATAGTGGCTCGTACGGAAGGTCGCTTACTACTGTAAAAAATCTTCTTAACATGAATCCAAATACAGATGTAGTTATAGATGTTCATAGAGATGCAATAGGAGATTATTCATACGCTCCTACAGTCAAGATAGGAGAAGAATATGCTGCACAGCTTATGTTTGTAATAGGAACAGATGGAAGTGGATTAGAACATCAAAACTGGAATCAAAATTTAAAGTTTGCAGTAAAAGTTCAAGAAAAAGCAAACGAGATGTACCCGGGATTATTTAAGTCAATAATTTTGAGGAATAGCAGATACAATCAGCATTTGACTAAAGCAGCAAGCATAATAGAGGTAGGTGCAACTGGTAATACAATGGACCAATGCCTAGTAAGTATGAAATATTTAGCTAAAGTAATTAGCGAGGTCGTAAAATGAATTGCAACAATTAATAACAAAAAAATGTAGAAATTTGTAGAAAAATGTTGAAATAAGAAAAATGTTGTGATACCATCATTTCATATTAAATAGATACTCCTGTTTTAGCAAAATAAAAATGCAACGTGTAAAAAATATTTGAGGAGGCGGTAAATATGGTAAGCATTGGTATTGAAGAAATTTTTGCATATGCTTTTATTGCATATTTTACAAGAACAAATTGCAGAAGAATAGATATTACAAAAATAAAACAATATGCAGAAAAAGTGGCAGATTCTTTAAGAGAAAGTGGAATAACTACAACTCTGTTATACTCAGATGTACGAGTAAAGGAATATTTTGCTATGTACTCAAGATGGTATTACCTTGAAAAAAACGAAGAGGTGCAATATGTCGTATTAAATGACGATATAGGAATTGAAGTTCTAAACGAAAGATATTCTCAGTATCCAATTAAGAACGTTGACGAAACATTTAGAAGAGAAGAAAATGTACGTGAATTGTTTTAAACCAAAAAAAGGGGCTTAAGTAAAGCCTCTTTAAAATTTTAAAAAAATTAGCACTCTCCTATTGACACTGCTAAAAAATGTGTTATAATTATAATTGTGAATAAGAAAAAAGCACAAAAAAATTTGTTATACAGTAAAAAGCACATTCTTACGAGGACTGTGCTTTTAACATATTTGTAAGGAGGGATATATTATGAATATTGAAAAATTTACACAAAAATCAATTGAGGCAATACAAAATGCACAAAATATAGCGGTGGAAAATCAAAACGCTCAAGTAGAAGAACAGCACATATTTTTAGCATTACTAGAACAAGAAGATAGCTTAATAAAAGAACTTTTTAAGAAAATAGGTGCACAAGAAAATTTGATAAATGATGTTAGACATGATGTGGAAAAATTGCCAAGAATAACAGGAGGAGCAAGACCTAGTGGAGGAATGTATGTATCACAAGATGTAGATATAGTTCTTGCCGACGCAGAAAAAATTGCTCAAAATATGAAAGATGAATATGTCTCTGTTGAACATATAATGCTTTCTATATTTGACCATGCAAATCCAGAAATTAAAGAAATTTTTAAAAGATATAGAATAACAAAGAGTGAATTTTTAAAAGCTCTATTAAGTGTTAGAGGCAATACAAGAGTAACGACTGATAATCCAGAAGCAACATATGATGCTTTAAAGAAATATGGACAAGATTTAGTAGAAATGGCAAGAAAACAAAAACTAGACCCTGTAATAGGAAGGGACAATGAAATAAGAAATGTTATTAGAATTTTATCAAGAAAGACAAAAAATAATCCATGTTTAATTGGTGAACCAGGAGTTGGTAAAACAGCAATTGCAGAAGGATTAGCTTTAAGAATAGTAAGAGGAGACGTACCAGAAGGATTAAAAGAATGTACTATATTCTCACTTGATATGGGAGCTTTAGTTGCTGGTGCAAAATATAGGGGAGAATTTGAGGAAAGACTAAAAGCAGTTTTACAAGAGGTAAAGAAAAGCGAAGGAAAAATAATACTATTTATAGATGAAATTCATACAATAGTTGGAGCAGGAAAAACAGATGGTGCAATGGATGCAGGAAACTTACTAAAACCAATGCTAGCAAGAGGAGAATTACATTGTATAGGTGCAACAACATTAAATGAATATCGTCAATATATAGAAAAAGACCAAGCTTTGGAAAGACGTTTCCAACCTGTAATGGTAGATGAACCAACAGTAGAAGACACTATTACAATTTTAAGAGGATTAAAAGAAAGATACGAAGTGTATCATGGTGTAAAAATAGCAGATAATGCATTAATTGCTGCAGCTACCTTGTCACATAGATATATATCAGACAGATTTTTGCCAGACAAAGCTATAGATTTGGTTGATGAAGCATGTGCAATGATTAAAACTGAAATGGAATCAATGCCAACAGAACTTGATGAGGTATCTAGAAAAATTATGCAATTAGAAATAGAAGAGACAGCATTGTCAAAAGAAAAAGACGAGATATCAAAACAAAGATTAGCAGACATTCAAAAGGAAAAGGCAGAGTTAAAGACGAAATTTGATGGAATGAAAGCAAAATGGGACAATGAAAAACAAGCAATTGGAAAAGTACAAAAATTGCGTGAAGAAATAGAAAGCGTAAATAGCCAAATTGAGCAAGCAGAAAGAAATTATGAATTGAACAAGGCAGCAGAACTTAAATATGGAAAATTACCAGAGTTACAAAGCAAGCTACAAAAAGAGGAAGAAATATCAGAGAAGAGCAAAGAAGATGGATTACTTAGAAATAAAGTAACAGAAGAAGAAATTGCAAAAATAATATCTAGATGGACAGGAATTCCAGTAGCAAAACTAATGGAAGGAGAAAGAACAAAAATATTACACTTAGATGAAATATTGCATAAAAGAGTAATAGGACAAGATGAAGCAGTTCAAAAGGTTTCAGAAGCAATAATGCGTTCAAGAGCAGGAATAAGCGACCCTCGTAGACCAATTGGTTCATTCTTATTTTTAGGACCTACTGGTGTAGGAAAAACAGAACTTGCAAAATCTTTAGCAGAATGTCTATTTGATGATGAACACAACATAGTAAGAATAGACATGACAGAATATATGGAAAAATATTCTGTCTCTAGATTAATAGGAGCTCCTCCAGGATATGTTGGATACGAAGAAGGTGGACAATTGACAGAGGCAGTTAGAAGAAAACCATATTCTGTAGTTCTATTTGATGAAATAGAAAAAGCACATCCTGATGTATTCAATATATTGTTACAAGTATTAGATGATGGACGTATTACAGATTCTCAAGGTAGAACAGTAGATTTTAAAAATACAATTATAATATTAACTTCAAATCTAGGTTCAGAATATATTTTGGAAGGAATACGTTCAAACGGAGAAATTTCTGAAGAAGCTAAAGAAAAGGTAAGTGCTTTGTTAAAACAAAGCTTCAGACCAGAATTTTTAAACCGTTTAGACGAAATTGTATTTTACAAGCCGTTACAAAAAACAGAAATCTCTAAAATCTTAGAATTATTAATAGTAGACTTGGAAAGAAGATTGGAAGATAAACATATAAAACTAGAATTAACACAAGAAGCCAAGGATTATTTGATAGATAATGGATATGATGAAACATATGGAGCTAGACCATTAAAGAGATTTGTACAAAAGAAATTGGAAACATTAATAGCAAAGAAAATACTAGAGCAAGAAATATTGCCAAATACAACGATAAAAATTGATTGCAAAGATAATGAGTTGTATTTGAAAAAATAAACTAGTAACATCAAAATAGTTCTAGTTAATAATTAGTTTGCCTGCAATGTGGGTTATAATATATTTTTTTATTTCCTAGTTCGAGCTAAATTATTTAGCAATTCTAAAATAAAATTTACGGAACCCTTTCATTTTCTGTCGAAAATGAACTTTCCCCGTAATATTTTATTTAAGAATTGCTACAATAATTTCCTCTCAAGGCGTCGATTAAAAAATATATTATAACCCACATTGCAGGCTTTTTTATATTATAGAAAAATTCGATATTCAGACATTTTATTTTACAAATATTACTGAAATATTACATTTTTATTAGTTTTGCCAAATTTATTGACTACATTTTTTCGTAATGATATAATTTTCTTGTAGAAAGTTGTCAAAAAATAAAGGAGGAAACTAAAGTGAAAAATAGAGTAAAACTACTAGAAACTAAGCTTGTATGTATAATAACTATTCTAACTTTGTTAACATATATATTAATAAATTTTGTAAACGAAAACGTAACATATGCAGCACAATATAGAGAAAATTATGATGCAACAAAAATAGAAAAATATCCAGGATATAAAGAACTAATAGAAAGCATGAAAGCAGCACATCCAAACTGGAATTTTAAAATATTTTATACAGGATTAGACTGGAATCAAGTTATAAAAAACGAAACAACAGCATATCATGGTAGAAATCTAGTTTCAGCATCTAGACCAAGTTCATGGATATGTTCTATATGTGGAGACAAACATTATGACAATGGGTCATGGAGATGTGCTTCAGAAGCAGCCGTTTCATTTTTTATGGATCCACGTAATGGAATAAACGACTCATACATATTTCAATTTGAAAACCTAGCATTTAATGGAGACATACAAAATGTTGAAGGAGTTCAAAAAATTATATCAAAAATTGGATATATGAAAGGGAATACAGTAACATATACAAAGACTGATGGAACAACAGGAACAATAAATAAATCATATGCACAAATAATAATGGAAGCAGCACAAGGAGCAGGAATTAGTCCATATCATTTAGCAGCAAGAATAAAACAAGAACAAGGAGCAGGAAATACCCCTGGAAGTACAGCAACAGGTACATATAGTGGATATGTAGGATACTACAATTTCTTAAATATAAAAGCAACAGGTTCAGGTTCAGCAGCAGTTATTGCTAATGGATTAAATCATGCTAAATCAAGCGGATGGACAGATCCAGAAATTTCTATAAAAGAAGGAGCAAAAGTAATTGCTAGAAACTATATAAATGATGGACAAGATACTTTATACTTACAAAAATTTGACGTAGATAGCTCAGATGGAACATTATATTATTTCCAATATATGCAAAATGTTTCAGCTGCAAAAACAGAAGGAACAACAGTAAGAAGTACATATGAAGAATTAGGATTATTAAATAGTGCAATAGATTTTGTAATACCAGTATATGAAAATATGCCAGAAACAGTATGTCAAGAACCAGTACAAGCTGGAATAATTACACAAAACATAAAAATAAAAGGTACAAATGTAAATGTAAGAAGTGGAGCAAGTACAACAGCATCAGTAATAGCAACTGTAAACACAGGAGATATATTACTAAGAATAGAAACAGCAACAACAACTAACGAAGGCTTATATTGGGATAAAGTGGTTTTATCAGACGGAAGAAAAGGTTATATAGCACGTAGCTATATAGTAGAAATTCCAGATGTAACATCTTGCAATGAAACAGTAATAACCAATACATCTGTAAACTTAAGAAATGGACCGGGGCTAGATGGTACAACCGTTATAACAATGTTGACAAAAGGACAAGTATTAACAAGAATTGAATCTGGAAAATACAATTTAAACGGTTATATATGGGATAGAGTGAAATTACCAGACGGAAGACAAGGTTATATAGCGCAAAATTATATAGACTTAAATGGAACAAATCCTTCTGCAGGAGAATTAGTAAAAGTAATTTGTAATTCTGGATTAAAAGTAAGAGAGCTTCCAGGAACAAGTCAAAAAGTACTAACATATGTAAGCAAAGGGGATATATTAACAAGAACACAAGCTGGTGCATCAGATGCCAATGGATATGTATGGGATAAAATAGTTACATCAGCTGGTATAGAAGGATACATTGCAAGAGGAGATGCAAACGAAACATATATAGAAAAAGTAGACAATGCAAACAATGGAGGAAATAACGGAGAAAATACTTCTCCAAATAACAACTTTAAATTGCAAGACTCTAATTTAATTTGTGAACCAGCAACAACTGTAGAATCTATAAAAGAAAAATATAGTGATACACAAATCATAGTAAAAAATGCAGAAGGAAAAGAAATTGCAACAGGAAATGTTGGAACAGGATATACAATAACAATAGCAGAAAAAACGTATACAATTATAAAACTTGGAGATGTTAATGGTGATGGAAAAGTAACAGCAGGAGATTATGTTATAATAAAAAATCACATTATGGGAACTGGTGTAATTGATGAAAAAAATAAAATGGGAGCAGATGCTAATTGTGATGGAAATATAACAGCAGGAGATTATGTTATTATAAAGAATCACATTATGGGGACTGTTACAATAAGTATATAAAGGAGAATAACAAATGAAATCTAAAGTAAAAAGTATAAGTATAATACTAATTATGGTATTAATAGTAAGTGTAATATTTTTTAGCAATAAAGTAGAAGCTGCGTCTTATTCTGTAAGTGCTTCGAATTCAACAGTAACAGTTGGAGAAACATTTACGGTGACAATAAATGGAAAAGGATTAACTGGACGATATAGTATAGCGGGGAACTCTAATGTTTCTGTTAGTGAAACTAGCGTATGGATAGAAAATGAAACTAAAACAGTAACATGTACTACTAAAGCAGAAGGAACAGCAACTGTAACGGTTACACCTCAAACAGTAGCTGATAGCACAACTGGAGAAGACCAAAGCCTATCAGCAAAAAGTGTAAGCGTTACCGTTAAAGCTAAAGAAACACCAAAGCCAGATGGCGGAAACACAGGTGGCAATAACGGAAACAATAGTGGTAATACTGGAAATAATGGAGGCAGTACAACAGGAGGAAATACAACAGTTTCAGAACCAAAGTTTACATCAGTAAGTAAAACAGTATATACAACAGGAGAAATCAACTTACGTAGTAGCTGGTCTACAAGTAGTAGTGCAACAGTAGTAAGCAAAGGAACAGAATTACGTTTAACAGGAACATCGACAGAAAAAGTAAATGGTTATGTATGGTACAGAGTAACATATGAAGGAAAAGTAAAATATGTTTCAAAAGACTTAATAACAGAGACAAAACCAGAAGAAAAATCAAATAATGCAAATTTAAAATCAATAAGTATAGAAAATGCAGAATTAACACCAAACTTTGATGCAAATGTAACAGAGTATTCTGCAAAAATATCAGATTATGAGGAAACAAAAATAAATATAACAGCAGTAGCAGAAGATGAAAAATCAACAGTAAAAGTAGAAGGCAATGAGAACATTGTGGTTGGAGAAAATGTAATAACAATAACAGTAACAGCAGAAGATGGAACTACTAAGATATACACAATAACATTAGTAAACGAAAAAACTACAGTGTTAGGACTTTCAAACTTAATTATAAGAAATGCAGAACTTAAAAACTTTAGCACATCAATTTTTGAATATACAGTAGAATTTAAAGATTTAGACCAACTAGATATAGTAGCAACAGCAAATGAAGAAGGAGCAACAGTAGAAATTCTAGGAAACGAAAATTTAGCAGTTGGAGAAAATGTAATAACAATAATAGTAACATCAGCAGATGGAACAAGAACAGCAACATATCAAATAAAAGCAACTAAACTAGTAACAGAAGTTCAAGAGACACAAAAACAAATTAATGGAAAAAGCATATTAATAAGTGCTCTAATAGCATTTGTTGTATTAGTTGTAATCATAATATTAATAGTAAAATATGCAAAAAAAGACAATAATTCAACTATAGACTATATATATAATGATAATTTAAATAAAAAAGATGACATAGAGATAGCTGACGAAATCACTCCAAAAAAAGAAGAAATAAAAGAAGACAATAACTATTATGAAGAAGAACCACGTAGACCAAGAAGAGGTAAACATTCTAAATAAAGTTATAAAACAAAAGTAGTACATTAAGAGACTACTTTTATTAAATAATATAAAAGGGGTAAATAAAATGGAAGAAAAAAATGAAAAAACAAAAAAGAAACAACAAATTATAGTAGGAGCAATTGTGGCTGTTGTAGTAGCAGTAATAGTGATATTTGCAATAATGTTTACAAAAGACAGTGTTCAAGAGCAAAAATTAAGAAAAGAAATGGGCGAGATATCAGAAATTACAGCAAATATTAATTCTGAAAAAATGGACATGGATGAAATTGATAAAAAATTAAATGAAACAATAACAACAGGAGATTATGCAATAGTAGAAAAGGCAATAAAGGAATATCTAAGTGATAGCTTAAATAGTATGAAAGCTATTACAGAAATTATGAACGACGAGAGAATATCAAAAGTATTAACTGCAGAAAATTACAAAAACGATGGACCAGAATTTAAAGAAACAAAACAATATCTTGTAAACACCCAAAAAACATTAGAACTTTCTAAAAAAATATTGATGGAAAATATGACAGACGAAAAAGTAATGACATATATTGAATCAAAAAACGTAGACACCTATTATATCGATTTATATAAAGAATTGGCGATAGGAGAAGAAAGTGTAACAGAAGAAGACAGAAAGGCGATAGAATCAAGTTTAGACGATATTATAAATGTACTACAAGTAGAACAAGAAGTAATAGACTTTTTAGTTGCAAATAAAGGAAAATGGGAAGTTGAAGATGAGAATATAGTATTTGAACAAGATTCTTTAATTCAAGAATATAATGAATTGCTAGAAAAAATATAAGAAAAAAATAAGGCTTAATATAGAAATATATTGAGCTTTATTTTGTGTATTATAGATAAAACGTATCAGGTAAATTGATTATTTTAAACACAAATTAAGCCTACCCCACTTAAGTCTATGTAACATGCTGACACATTAACATAGACTTAAGCGGTCCCCACCAGTCTTAATTTATGTTTAAAATAATCAATTTACTTAATCGCATAATGATTTTTGTAAAAAATCATTATGTTAGGGAATGATAAAAGAAAATCTATTCATATATAGAAAAGATTGATAAACCATATTACTTAATGAAAATACACAAGACATGAATAAAAGCAATGTGAATAAAAATGAATATACTTGTAACATAAATGTAATATATAATTTATTGATTTTGAAAAAGAGTTGTGTAATAATTGAATATGTAAAGATTGATTTTAAAGTCAAATAGATTATTAGTTTATTCAAAAAAAGCAAATAAAATATTAAATAATTAAGTAAATGAATGCAAAATGAATAATACAATTTGACTAAAACGAAAGAAAAATGGAGGGAGATTAATTGAAAATTTTACAAATAAACAAGCAAAGAGGGATAACATTAATTTCATTAGTTGTTACAATAATAGTACTAATAATTTTAGCTGGGGTGGCAATAAGTATGACAGTGGGAGACAACGGAATATTTACAAAAGCAAAGGAAGCAAAAAGATTACAAATAACGTCAGAGGCAAAAGAAAAAATAGGAGCAGAGATACTAGCAGCACAAGTAGAGTCAATAGAAAGAAATGAAGAGCTAGAACAATCACAAGTAGAAGATATAGTGGCAAAATATGGAATACTACAAGATGATAAAGACACTATAATATTAAAGGATAGTGAATACAAGGTAAGCCTTTTAGAAATATACCAAGGAACAACGACATCTTCAGGAAGTTATACAGAAAATAAAGCAAAAATAGAACTTTTAGAAGGACAAGTAAAAAGATTACAAGAACAATTGGATTCTTCGTCACAAACAGGAGATGAAAAAGATAAAAAAATAGCAGAACTAAATGAAAAAATTACAGCAGTAGAAAATGAAAAAGCAGCACTCCAAAGTGAGAACAATACTTTATCAAGCAAAGTAGATGAAGTATCACAAAAAATTAAAACAATAGAACAACAGGTAAGCTCAATGAACAATAATTTACTACCTAAAAAGTGTACTACAGAATTACTTGCCAACGGATTAACATGGACTGAATTAAATACTATGACTACAGTATATTCGTATACAGCAACAGAACCCTGTTTAATATTAACACAAATAAGAATGACAGGAGGATATATGAATGTTCTCGTAAATGGAAAAACGGTTGGAACGGTTCAAAATTCAGAAAATGTCTCAACTCAAATTGGAACAGTTACTTGCTTTTTAAATTCTGGAGATACATGTAGTGTAAGAGGGTATCAATATGCAACCTCAGGAGGAAGAATTGATACTATCTACGCTCAAAAATTTGTAAATAATTAACTTGAAGATAGAGAGGAGAACAATTACACACTTTACCGTGGACTTCCGTATTGTACTTTATATCAAATAGAACTTAAAGAAGATAAAATATAATATATATAGAAAATAAGAGTAGATATTGCTGTAAATCTAACTTGTTAGACAAAAGTTTAATAAGAAAGGCCTATCACAAGCAAAATCTACTCTTATAATTTTTAACCAATTATTAAAACAAAGAAATCACAATAGCAAACCCAAATAAGCAAAAAATCTAACAAATTAGCCTTGTTTTTGCATATAAAATACTATATAATAGAGATAGTGTAAACTAAATAATAGGAGGAACGCTAGTGCAAAAGACAAGTAAAATAATAGGAAAAATAATTTCAACAATTATAACATTATCGCTTATATTTATTGCGTATAAAATATATTCTGTAAACAATTTCAACCAATACATAAAAGCAGAATACAATAGTGGAATATCAAAATTTAAGAGGGATGACGAGGTAAAATACTCAAGTGTAAATAGTTATAGAATAGAAAACACAGACTACAATGATGCAATGTTTTTTAGAAAAATATCAGTAAATTCAAATACTCCATATAAAATAACTTGTATGATAAAAACACAAGATGTTAAAAACAAAAATGAAGACACCGACGCAGGAGCCCATATTTGTATAAATGGAACTGTTGAAAAATCAGATAATGTTGTAGGAACAACAGATTGGACGAAAGTAGAATTTGTATTCAATTCAAAAAATAGAACAGAACTAGAGGTTGGATTTAGACTAGGTGGAAACTACGATGACTCTATAGGGACAGCATGGTTTTCTAATATAACTATAGAATCAGGGCTATCAGATGAATCAAGCACATGGAATTTTTTATGCATATTATTTGATAATGTAGATGTAAATGTAAAGATAAAAGGTAGCAATCAAAATGTTCAATTACATTTGTCAGAAACAGATAAAGAAGATATGAGATTATGCATGCAAAGATTTAAAAATTCAATGGCAGAATTATCAGAAAATAAAATATCTGTAACATATGACGTGATAGAAGAAAAAGAGCCAATTACATCAATGTCATATGATGAAGAAAATGGATATTACGTTTCTGCATATGATATAAAAAATGTAATAGATAAATATATAAGTCAAGGAACATATGACCACATATTTATAGCTTTTAGAACAGGAGACATTAACTCTAAAACAGAGATACCAGTAAATGATTGGATAGGCTTAGGAAGCATGGAATATAGAAATATTGGATTTTCAAATATACGACTTCCAAATAGCGAATCAAACTACATATATAAATATGATGATAGAATAAACACTTTTCCAGAAGAGGTATATGTACACGAATTTTTACACACCTTAGAAAGAAATGCAGAAGAGTATGGATACGAAAGACCAGAGCTACATGCTTATGAAAAGTATGGATATAAAAATCAAAATACAGTAGGTCTAAAACAATGGTATAAAGATTATATGAATAAAAATATAAAATCAAGTTCAGGTACATATGTAGGATTACCAAGTGAAATATTTACTAAAAAGCCAGTAAAGACTAGTCAATTTGATTATACAATACAACTAGACAAACTAAAGGACCCAGAAAACATAATAGAAGAAATAATTGAAGTTTTCAGAAAAATAGGAAACTTGTTTGAAACTATAAAAAGAAATAGTGAAACAGCACAAAATAATATATAAGGAAGGAAATGAAATACAAAAATGAAGGTATCAGACTTTAACTATAACTTACCAGAAGAATTGATAGCACAAATACCGCTAGAAAAAAGAGATGAATCAAGATTAATGGTGCTAAATAGAAAAAAACAAACGATAGAACATAGAACATTTAAAGATATAGTAGACTTTTTAGAGCCAGGGGATTGCTTAGTAAGAAACAATACAAA
The DNA here is from genome assembly GCA_934153805.1 of uncultured Clostridia bacterium. Classification (GTDB taxonomy): domain Bacteria; phylum Bacillota; class Clostridia; order TANB77; family CAG-508; genus UMGS1663. Next base: position 23,031 of record CAKPFO010000008.1, read on the forward strand.
AGTAATTCCAGCACGTATATATGGAAAGAAAGAAACTGGTGCTAATGTAGAATTTTTATTATTAAATAATATCGAAGGAGATATCTGGGAAAGTATAGTAAGACCGGGAAACAAACTACATATTGGTACAAAAGTAATATTTGGAGATGGTCTACTAGAAGCAGAAATACTAGATATAATGCCAGGTGGAACAAGAAAAGTGGAATTCCACTATAAAGGAATATTTAATGAAATATTAGATCAAATAGGATTAATGCCATTACCACCATATATTCACGAAGAATTAAAAGAAAAAGATAGATATCAAACAGTATATGCAAAATATGAAGGGTCAGCTGCAGCACCAACAGCAGGCTTACACTTTACACCAGAACTATTAAAAAAGATAGAAGAAAAAGGCGTGCAAATAGCAAATGTAACACTACATGTAGGAATAGGAACATTTAGACCAGTAAAAGAAGATGAGGTAGAAAAGCATGAAATGCACTCAGAGCATTACTATATAAAACAAGAAGATGTAGACAAAATAAACAATGCACGTAAAAACGGAAAAAGAATAATAGCAGTAGGGACAACCTCATGCAGAGTATTAGAAACAGTAGCAGATGAAAATGGAATGTTAAAACAAACAGAAGGTGACACACAAATATTTATATATCCAGGCTATAAATTTAAATGTATAGATGGACTAATAACAAATTTCCATTTACCACAATCAACATTACTAATGTTAGTATCAGCATTAGCTGGAAAAGACTATATAATGAAGGCATATAACGAAGCAGTAAAAGACAAATATCGTTTCTTTAGCTTCGGTGATGCAATGTTTATTAATTAGGGACGCCCCTTTTTCGAAAAAATTTTCTAAAAGGGACACTCCTTAAAATATAAAAAGAGGGGCTAATAAAATCTCAAACTATAATATAATAATTTGAGACGGGGGCTTATTATTAAAAAGAAAGGAATTGATAATATGCCAAGATTAGCAAGAAATGAATTAGAAGGGAAAACTTTATTCCACGTGATGGTACAAGGAATAAACAAAGAAAAAATATTTGAGGGAGAAAGAGAAAAACTAGAATACATAAAGTTAATGAATCAGCATAAAGAAGAATTTCATGTAAAAATAATAGCTTATTGTGTAATGAGTAATCACGTACATTTATTGATTAATACAGAAAAGATAGAAAATCTTACACATTATATGCATATAGTGAATACCTCATATGGAATTTATTATAACAAAAATAAAAAGAGAGTAGGATATGTGTATAGAGATAGATTCAAGACACAAGTAATAAATGATGAGAGACATTTATACAATTGCATTATTTATATTCACAATAATCCAGTGAAAGCAGGAATTTGTAAAGATACAAGTCAATATAAATTTTCTTCATACAAAAGTTTTTTTGATAAACAAAAGCAAGATATATTAATTAGAATATTTGAAAATAGAAGCAAATACATAAAAGCAAATGAAATAGAAAATGTGATTGATATGGATTTCTTGGAAGATGAAGCAGATAACGAAAAGAATATAGAAAACACTATTGTAGAATATTTTGTAAAAAATAAAACTAATTATATTGAAATAAAGATTGACGATGAAAAATTAAAGGAACTAGCTACAAAGTTGAAAAAAAGCTATAAAATGACTAATATAAGATTATCAAGATATCTAAAAGTCAGTAAATATAAAATAGACAAAATTTTAAATGAACAAAAATGAAAGGAGTGTCCCTTTTAGAAAATTTTTTCGAAAAAGGGGCGTCCCTAATAGGAGGAAAAGATGAAGCAAGCAATAACATACGAATTATTACACGAATGTAAACAAACAGGAGCAAGGAGAGGAGTTATACATACACCTCATGGAGATATACAAACACCTATCTTTATGCCAGTTGGAACACAAGCCACAGTAAAATCTATGACACCAGAAGAATTAAAAGAAGAGGTAAAAGCGCAAATTATACTTTCTAATACATATCACTTGTATTTAAGACCAGGAAATAAACTTGTAAAAGAAGCGGGAGGTCTTCATAATTTTATGAAATGGGACAGACCAATTCTTACAGATAGTGGTGGTTTCCAAGTGTTTAGTTTAGGTGATTTACGTACCATTTCAGAAGAAGGTGTTACATTTAAATCACATTTAGATGGTAGTAAACATGTATTTACTCCAGAAAGTGTAATGGAAATAGAAGAAGATTTAGGAGCAGATATAATAATGGCTTTTGATGAATGTTGTCCATATCCATCTACATATGAGTATACAAAAAATTCTATGGAAAGAACAACAAGATGGGCAAAACGTTGTAAAGAAGCACATACAACAACAGACAAACAAGGACTATTTGGAATAATACAAGGTGGATTTTACAAAGATTTAAGAGAGCAAAGTGCTAAAGATTTAATAGAGTTAGACCTACCAGGCTATGCAATAGGGGGAATAAGTGTAGGTGAACCAAAGGAAGAATTTTTAGATATTTTAAGATATACAGCTCCACTTATGCCAAAGGATAAGCCAAGATATTTAATGGGAGTAGGAACACCAGACTACTTAATAGAAGCTGCAATAGCCGGAATTGATATGTGTGACTGTGTACTTCCAACAAGAATTGCAAGAAATGGAACAGCAATGACATCAAAAGGAAAAGTTGTTGTAAGAAATGCAACATATGAAAGAGATTGGGGCCCACTTGATGATGAATGTGATTGCTATACTTGTAAAAATTATACAAGAGCATATATTAGACACTTAGTAAAAGCAAACGAAATATTAGGAATACGTTTATTATCTATACATAATTTAAGGTTCTTGACGAAATTAATGGAAAGAGTTAGAATAGAAATAGAAAATGATAATTTAGCAACATTTGCTAAAGAATTTTACAAAAAATATTACGGAGAAAATACATAAGAAGAGAAAGGAATAAAGGGTTATGGAGATTATTGGAACAAATATGGAACAAAAACAACAAAAAAATAAGAAATTAATGATAGCAATATCAATTATATTAGTAGTATTGCTACTTACTTGTGTGGGAATAGGAATAGCAATATTCTATTTAAAAGAAACACAATTTAAGTTTTACGTAGATGGAGTATCTACATCAATGGGGACAGAAGATTTATTCCAGTTTGATGGAGATAATGTATATGTATCTTTAAAAGATATATCTTCAATAGTTGGATATAAATACTATAATGGAGGGTATAAACAATATACAGAAGATGCTTCTAAATGTTATTTGGAAAGTACCAATGAAGTATGTACATTTGAAAAAGATTCAAGTAAAATATACAAAACTGTGCCAGAAGAGCTAGACTACACATATTATACAATAGATGAACCTATAAAAAGAATAAATGGTAAATTATATATATCTTCAAAAGGTCTTGAAACAGCATGCAATTTACAATTTTATTATAGCCAAGAAAAAAATCAAATAATTATATATACATTACCATATTTAGCAAGCTATTATACTCAAGCTTATTCAAATTCAGCAGTAACAAGTAATTTCAATAATCAAAAAGCTCTATTATATGGACTACTAGTAGTGCAAAACGTAGATAACACAGATATGTCTAGTTCTTCAAGAAATGATGTGAGATATGGAATAAACAACTTAAACAATGAAGAAATAGTTGGAATGAAATATAAGAATATCGAATTTATAGAAGGAACAGAGGAATTTATAGTTACAACAACAGAAAATAAGGTTGGAATAATAACTTCTGAAGGAAATACAAGAATAGCTCCTCAATATGATGCTTTAAAACAAATTGACAAAGATTTAAATTTGTATTTAGCAACATCTAACAAAAAACAAGGAGTAATAGAAAGAAACGGAAAAATATTAATCTATTTAGAGTATGATCAAATAGGAATAGACACTACAAAATTTACAACAAATGATATAAAAAATAAATATATATTATTTGATAATGCAATACCTGTAATGCAAAATAACAAGTGGGGATTATATGACATAAAAGGAAATATGATATTACCACTAGAATATAATGGATTAGGATGTATATCAGGAACAAGTGCAAGCAAAAACTTTAACAATATATTAATAATTCCAGATGTAGAAGGAATAGTAGTAAGCAAAGGCTATCCAATTGAAAATACAAAACAAGAAACAACATTGTATGGAATAGTAAATTCACAAGGTAAAACTTTAGTAGAACCATATTTAGAAACAGTGTATTCAGTAATTTCATCAGGAGTAGAAGAGTATACAATGACAAATAACGGAAATTCATATAATGTAGTAGAGTATATTAAGGCCAATACAACAAAAGAAAATTAGTATATGAGCAAATTTCTCTTCGTGAGACTAGTATATTAAAAATATTAAAGAAACATAAAAACACCAGTAAAATTAAATTTTACTGGTGTTTTTAAAATAAAAGATAAACTTTTATTTACTTTTTTAGAACCTTTGGCTTATATGGTTTAATTTCATCTGTTAATTCTAAAATATAATCACAAGAAGTATCATAGAATTTAGCTAAAATTTTTAAGTAATTAACCGGTATAGTTCTTTTTCCCGTTTCATATAAACCATATTGTTGCCTAGTGATGTCTAGAAGATTTGCAATAACCGTTTGATTATAATCAGAATCTTCTCTAAGTTCTCTTAAACGTTTTAAATACATATAATACCTTCTTTATAAATATTTTCTAAAATTTTATCATGAATAGAAAGGAATACATAAAATTGCATTCAAAATAATGCTAATGATACTGAAAAAATAATATTTATAAGAATAGTATTACAAAAAAATTATAATTTATAGCTGTAAAACGAGTTTAATAATATATTTTTTTATACATTGTGTGTTGAGACCATATACTAGCATGTTGGCGTCAAAAATGCGATTACATGCATTCGTTTGGTAATATGCTTGGTATTTCAAAACAATTTAACTGTGACGACAAAATATTACATTATTGTTACAATTCATTAAACTATATTGACATGCATTCAAATGAATGATATAAAATAATAGAATTCATACGAATGCAAAAGAAGGAGGAAAAAGATGAAGAGAAAAGTAGGTATAACAGTAGTATTAGCAACAATTTTAGCAATAATGTGTGCAGGTTATGTAACAGCACAAACACATACATTTAAGGCAGAGCTTAGTGCATCAAGTACAAGCTTGAAACCAGGAGATGAGGCAATTCTTACATTAAAAGTATCAGACATAAATATGGGAGATGACGGAATAAATGCAGTAGAAGGAATAATTAAATATGATACAAATGTATTTGAGAAAATAGTACAATCAAGTATTACATCAGAAAGTGGCTGGTCAACAACATATAATGGAGAAACAAGTAATAGCTTAAATGGAAAATTCTTAGCAGTAAACTTAAGTGCAGGAACAAAAGAAGATACAAAAATATTAACAGTAAAATTTAAGGTAAAACAAGATGTAGCAAAAACAACAGAAACACAAATAGATTTTGCAGATGTAACATCAAATGATGGAGTAGACCTAGTAAATGTAGGAACCAAAAGTGTTAAGTTAAAAGTAACTGTACCAGAAGAACCAAAGAATGAGATTAAAAATGAGGTAAAAAATATAGAAGTAAAACCAACAGAAAATAAAGCTACAGGAACAATTCCTCAAACAGGAGTAACACCTGCAATGTTTATTACAATAAGTGTAATTGCAATTGTATGTGTATATATAGGAATTCGTTATAGAAGTATGAGAGATGTAAAATAGGAGTATGTTTTTTATTTTTAGACGGTGTGGGAAAATTGTTTATTTTTTAATAAATTAAGCCTTCCCCACTTAAGTCTATGTAAATGCTGTCGCATTAACATAGACTAAAGCGGTCCCCACTAGTCTTAATTTATTAAAAAACAAACAATTTTCTTAAATCGCATAAAATTTTATGAATAAAATTTTATGTTTGGGAATGAATGTGGATAAGGTAATATATAAGTAAAAAACAAGGGAAAAACAGAATAAAGTAAAAAAATGACGAAGAATAGTAAAATAGAAAGATGAAAAATGATAAGGAATAGCAAAATAAAAAATAGGAAGATGAAAAATGATAGTGAATAACAAAATGAAAAAATAGAATGATAAAAGATGACAAAGACTAGTAGGATGAAAAATACAAAGAAATAGAAAAAATAGCAAGATATAAACAAATAAAAACATTGTTAAGAAGAAAGTGAAGGAAATGTTTATGAAAGAAAAGTTACTGGATAAGATGAATTTAAAAGAAATGGGTAAGGCAATATCAATTTTAGTTGTAATGTTATTAGTGACAATAATTAGTAATATTCGGAAGTGTACAAGCTGCGGTAGAGCTATCAAGTACATTTTATACAGTAAATAATACTACAAAGATAGTTAGCCGAATAGAACCAGAGACTGAAGTTACAACATTAAAATCAAAAATGAACTATGATGCTAAAGATATAAAAGTATATAAAGATGAAGCAAAGACTGAAGAGGTAACGACAGGCTTTATAGGTAGTAACATGATAATAACAGCAGGAGGAATAGACTATAGAGCAAGTGTAGTAGGAGATTTTGATGGAGATGGAAAGGCAACACAAGTAGAGCTAACAAACATAATAAGACATATAGTAGGTTTAACAGGAGCAGAACTTACAGGAGTAAGATATGAGTCAGGAGATATAACAGGAGACGGCTTAGTAGACCAAAGAGATTTAACAAAGCTAATAAGATATATAACAACAGGAGAGTTAGATTTAGGAAAGAAAGATGAAAATCCACCAGTAATATCATTAACAACAAAAGATGTAGAGCAATATAGTGCCAAAGTAGTAGCAACAGCAATAGATAAAGAAAGTGGAATGGGAGATAATCCAACATTTACATTCTATATTAAGAAAAAAGGAGAACCAGATTCAAGCTATGTTCAAAAATATAGTGGAACAAATAATGAATTAACATTAGATGGATTAACACCAAATACAGAATATGAAATAAAAGTAGAAACACAAGATGTAGCAGGAAATAAGGGAGAAAAGACAATAACATTTACAACAAAGAAGGTAGAAGGAAAACTTGTATTTAGTAATGAAACATGGTCAAGCGGAACAGCAACAGTAATAATAAGTACAGATACAAATTATCAAATAGAGTATCAAATAAACGCAACAACTGGAACATGGATAAAAGGACCAACAGGGCTTGCAGGAGGAACACAAGTTACAATAAATAGTTTAAATCATAATGATGTAATATATGCAAGATTAACAGACGGAACAACACCATCAGATACACAAAATAAAACAGTAGAAGATGATAAAGAACCAGAGCTAACGTTAAATTTAACTGGAACAACATCAAGTATAGATATAACAGTAGCAGGTGTAGATAATGAAACAGGAATAGATAGCACGGAGCAATATGTATACTATATAAAAGAAAGTAGTAGCAGTACATATACAGAATTAACAAGAACAACAAATACACATTATACAGCAACAGGGCTAAAAGCAGATACAAACTATATGATAAAAGTAGAAATAAAAGATAAAGCAGGAAATGTAGGAACAAAAGAACAAAGTATAACAACAAAAAATGTACCAGATGCAGCAAATCCAGGAAGTATAATATTTAGTAAAATAGTATGGAATAGTGGAGAAGCTGAGGTAACAATAAGCACAAATACAGAGTATCAAATAGAATACCAAGTAAATGGAACAAGTGGAACATGGACAAAAGGACCAATAGGAGCTACAGGAGGAACACAAATACCAGTAGGAAACTTAAATCATAACGATAAAATATATGCACGTTTAACAGATGGGACAAATGCTGGACAATATGCGGTATTAACAATAATAGATGCTATAAAACCAGAAGTAACACTAACACTTACAGATGACGGAGTAGACAAAATAACAGCAACAGCAGTAGCAACAGATAACGAAAGTGGAATAGATACAGCAGTAACATATATATTCTATATAAAAGAAACAGGAGCAGATGATAGCACATATGTGCACAAACAAAGTAGTACATCAAAAACATGTGATTTTCCAGGATTAACAGTTGGAGTAGACTATACTGTAAAAGTAGAAGTAGCAGACAAAGCTGGAAATGTAGGAATGAAAGAAGAAAGTAGAGATATACCAGACAATATAGCCCCAACCGTAGGAGTTACAATAACGGGTACAACAACAAATACGTTAACAGCAAAAGCAACAGCAACAGATGCAGGAGGCTTACCAAGTCCAACAATATATGTATTTTATATAAAGAAAACAGGAGAACCAGATACAAGTTATGTGCAAAAACAAAATACATCAAGTGATACATGTACATTTACAGGATTAGACCAAAATACAGAATATACAATAAAAGTAGAAGTTGCAGATGCAGCAGGAAATGTAGGAACAAAAGAAGCAAGTGGACTAACAGGAACAATCCCAAGTGGAACTACAGCAGGAGCAATAACATTTACAAATATATCATGGACAAGTGGAAAAGCAACTGTAACAATAAAAACAAATACAAACTACCAAATAGAGTATCAAATAAATGGAACCACAGGAAGTTGGACAAAAGGACCAGCAGGAGCTACAGGTGGAACACAAGCCGTCGTAAATAACTTAAATCATAATGATATAATTTATGCAAGATTAACAGATGGAACAAACTCATCAAGCCCAGCAACATGTACTATATTAGATAGTATAAAACCACAAATAACGTTAAGTTTAACATCAAAAATAAGTGAAATAACAGCAACAGCAAATGCTATAGATAATGAAACAGGAATAGATACAGCTGCAACATACATATTTAGTATAAAAGAAGCGAGCCAGCCAGATGCAAGCTATGTACAAAAACAAGCTACAACAAGTAAAACATGTACAATAACAGGATTAAAACAAAATACAACATATGTAGTAAAAGTAGAGGTACACGATAGAGCAGGAAATATAGGAATAGCAAGTCAAAGTACCTTAACAGCAACAATGCCAAGCGGAACATCAGCAGGAGCAATAACATTTAGTAGTGTAACATGGAGTAGTGGAAAAGCAAGCGTTACAATAAGCACAAACACAGAATATCAAATAGAATACCAAGTAAATGGGGTAGCAGGAACATGGACAAAAGGACCAGCAGGACAAACAGGTGGAACACAAGTAATCGCAAATAACTTAAATCATAATGATATAGTTTATGCAAGATTAACAGATGGAACAAATGCCGGAAAGTATGCAACATTAACAATAACAGATACAATTGCACCACAAAATTTTACAATAAATGTAACAGACATAACATATGAAGGATTTAAAATAACAGGAAGCACAGTAGATAATGAGAGCGGTCTAAAAGATTATACATTTGTTGTAGCAAAGAAAAATAGTGGAAAAACAGTAAGTGTATCGAGCATAGAAAATACAAAGATAACTCAGAACATAACAAAAGAAAATATAAATAGCGAAAGGGGAACACAAGCAAATGAAAATACAGGAGAACAAAGCTATAACATTAATCGCGTTGGTAATTACGGTTATAGTGATAGTAATATTAGCAACCGTAACAATGTCACTAATGCTACGGAAGTGACCGGACTTTTTAGTAAAACTAGAGAGGCAAGAGAAAAATATAATATGGCAAAAGCAAAGGAAGAATTGCAATTAGAGATAGCAGATATACAATTAGAAGTAATGCAAACAGAAAGTAGAGAAGCAACACTAAATGATATGTATGCAATGTTAAGAGAAGACAGATGGAGTACAGAATTATATTACGACCCAATTGCATCAGAATTAGGTATTATAACAAAACCTACATATGCAAAAGTAAGCAAAACAAATACACCATATATATTTACAGTAGATGAAAAACTTGTGATAAGAGATGTAGAATTAGGAAAAGTAGAAGTAAAGTTAATAAAATTTGGAGAAGAAATATGGAACGAAGGAAAAGCGGAAATAGATTTAAGTACAAAAGCAGATGGAACAATAGAATATAAAGTAGGAGAAAGAGAAACAGAATACAAAGAAGGTACAAAAGTTCAAGGGTTGCTAAATGGAGACACAATATATGCGAGAATAAATAAAGATGGGCAATGTTCAGAAGAAGAAAAATATACGATAGCAGATAAAGAAAAACCAGAAGAATTTACAATAGCTACATCAAATATAACAACAACAGGATTGAATATAGCCGGAAGTACTGTGGATAAGCAATCAGGACTTTTCAATTATACATATATAGCACTAAAGGCAGAAAAAGAAACAACAGTGGTAAATTATACAACAACAAATACAAGTTATGATGTAACAGGACTTGAAATGGGAACAGAATATGTAGTGTATATGCTAGCAACAGATAATGCGGGAAATGTAAGAAAATCAAGCGAAGAAACGATAACAACCAAGATAGATGAAGATAGTATCTATAACAATATAACTATAAAATTGAGTAACGAAAGTTGGACAAAAGATGATATAAGTGTAGAAGTAGATTGGGGAATATCAGATGGTTCAAATATAGTAAAAGAAATAAGCCTAGATGGAGGAAGTACATATAAAAAATATATAGGAAGTGAAACATTAGGATATAATACAACAGTAAAGGCAAAACTAACAATTAGTGGTAAAGAAATAATAAAAGATAAACCAGTAACTAATATAGATAAATTACAACCAAACACATTTAATGTAACAGTTACAGATTACACATCATCAACTGCAATGAGCATAAATGCAAATACAACAGATAAAGAAGCAACTAATCAATATGCAATATCAGGAATAAAAGGATATAAATATTATATATATCAAGGAGAAACATTAATAAGTTCAAGTGATATAATAAAAAGTTCATATGCAGTTAGCAATTTGGTAGCAGGTCAAACGTATAAAATATATGCCATAGCATATGACAATGCAGATAATAGTATAAAATCGGAAGAGATGGAATACAAAAAATTGTATGTTTGGAAAGTTTATCAAACAAATGCAGAAGTAATTGATTATGAAATTGAGTTGGAACCGTTTGAGAGAAATTTTTATAACGGGTATATTAGAGGATATACTTTACCATACAATATTAATGATAATGTGGAGACTATAAAAAATATAGCAAAGGCAAATTTGATAGCAAGAAGCGAGAAAGATAGATATTTTAGTATAGATGAAAGTAAATGGAAAACAATAGCAGTATCACATTCAACGTCTTCATCATATGATAACAAAGTACAAGACCTAATAAGGTGCTATAATACTGTTAAGAATAAAATAATTGTAGGAAAATGTAATGATGGTATTTTTGATAGTAAAGTTGATGGCAATACATATAATCCAAAAACCACAAATGAAGTATATTATTTTAATGGATATGATACTACAAGTTTTTTATTGAAGGGATATCATATTAAACAAACAAATAGAAAAATAAAATATACAAAACAAGAACAATGGCAAATTGGATATATGAAAAGCGAAAATATAGATACTTATCCAGAAGATGGAGAACAAGGAGGATACTGGTATGAAAAGGTTTAATGCTAAATGCTAAAAGGGACGCCCCTTTTTCGAAAAAAATTGCTAAAAAGGACACTCCTATAGATAGGATATAATTAAAAATCAGTGTTTGTGTGCCCGTCCCCTAGTTCATCTAAAATCTGGAACACGAGTACAAAAAGTTGACGGAGTATGGAGAATAAAGTAAAAAACATAAAAAATATGTCGATATTTTCTAAAATAAATATTATACATTATGTTTACAATAAGCACAAAATGTGATATAAATAGCATAATCTATTTAGCACATTTTGTGCTTGCATTAATTTAAGCTTTAAGTAGTTTAAATTAAAAAGAAATATTAATTTCTAAAAGATTGAATCAAATTATTCGAATAAGATTAATTCTTAAAAAATAGTTATAAAAAATCCTCTAAAACCTGAATATAGGACATTCTAAGGGTATAGAATTTACTATAAAGGTAAGGGGGATTTTTTTATGAGGGTTATAAAAATAAAAAAAGCAACAATAATCAAACTGTGTGCTTTGGCAATATTTGCAATTTCTGTATCAATGCTTACAACATCTATGGGAATGCAACATTATTACAAAGTTGATTTTTCGACAGGAATAGTTACAGCAAGTAAACTTAATGTAAGAAGTGGACCAGGAACTAAATACAGTATTGTTGCTACAGTAAATAAAAATGAATATATTCGTGTGTTTGCAGGAGTGGGAGACTGGTATATTGTTCAAGTTGAAGGGGACTACGTAGGAGCAGTAAGTAAACAGTATGTAAAAGCGGTAGGTTCAAGTTCTAGCGGAGGAAACTCTACCTCAGGAGGAAGTTCTTCTGGCTCTTCATCAGGTAGCAATACAAGCACATCAGGGCTATCTTCAGATGAGTTAGAGGTATTTAACTTAATTAATACGCAAAGAACTAATAATGGACTTAAAGCACTAAAAATAGATTCAGAGGTGCAAACTGTTGCTAGAGTAAAAGCAAAAGATATGGTAGATAATAATTATTTTTCACACACATCTCCTACATATGGTTCGCCTTTTAATATGTTAAACAGTTTTAAAGTATCATATAATACTGCAGGCGAAAATATAGCAGGAAATTCTAGTAATAGTGCAGCCGTTACTGCGTGGATGAATTCATCTGGTCACAAAGCTAATATATTAAATAGTAGTTTTAATTATACTGGAATTGGTGTGGTAAAAGGCTCTAAATATGGCAAAATCTATGTGCAAATGTTTATTGGAAAATAAAATTTAATTATTTCATAGGTTAAATAAAAGTTTAGATTAAAGCATAACACACAAAAGTAATATAAATGTAAACAAATTGTAACAAAAAAATACAAAAAATAATATATAATATACATATATGATAAAATTTTAGGAGAAACAAATGGGAGTAGATAAAACACTAAAGACATTTGGTATAAAAGTAATAGCTAGAGTTACAAAAGAACAACAGATTATAATTTCAGATAATGTTGCTACCAAAATATCAAATGAGTTTAATTACATAGATTATGGATATGTATATAAAAAACTAATGATAGCAAAGATGTATATAGCACAAATCCCAGAAGGACTTAGCCGTGCAATATATATGTACGAAGAAGATACTTTATACATTAGTGATGAAGAAGATATAAATAATATTTCAGAAGAGCTTATGCATGAATGCATTCATACAATGCAAGATATAAGAGATAAAAAAGGTAATGTAAAGCAACTAGGGCAATGTATATTTTCAGAATTTAAAGTATATGCCATGGCATTAAATGAAGCCTCTATTCAATATATTGTTTCAAAAATGTATGACAAAGAAATTGAATTTGCTCAAGCATATGGAATAAAAGCAAAAACTTATAGTACAAATAGATATCCACTAATATGCAATATTATTCTTCAACTTTTATACATAGCAAGTCCCGAAAAATTAGTAACTAGCACTATTTATTCAAAAGATAGTTTTATAATAGATTGTATAGAAAGTTTAGGCGGAGAATTAAGCTTTACTAATATACAAAGCAACTTAGATGATATGCTATATGCTTCAGAAAAAATAACAGGGCTAAAAAGAGATGCAAAAAAAGGTGAATTAGAAGATACCGAAAAAATTGTTAAACAAATATATGAACAAGAGGAATTGATTAGAAGACTATATATGGATTGCCAAATGTCTATATTTACAATGTATTTTGATAGATTATATGGCGATTTAGAGACTACAGAAGATATAGAATATTACAAGAAAAAACTAGAAGGATATGCAGATTTATTTGGAACATTTGTAAATAAAGATGAAGAATACTTTTCAAGATACTATCAAAATTATTGTGCTGATAAATTTGAAAAATTAAAAGATATGGAACTAGAAATTGAAAGAAGAAACAGCTTAGCACTAACCGTAGTTTCAGATAATGTAATAGAACAACTATTTCAAAAAATAAAAAATTTATTTTTAAAAGTAAAGAATAGAATGTGAAATTAAAATAGATTTTGTAGCAGTTTATACTGTGTACAAAATCTATTTTTAGTTCTTTATAAAAACATATTTAAAAAATTCATTACAAATATACTAAGAGCAACTTTCCAAGAAATTCTAAAACTTTTCTTAAAAGCATTTTTTACAACTACCATGTGGTAATTTTCTCTAACTGTTAAAGCAAGACAATTGGTAGTGTTATCTATATTATTGTCAATTGTTGGCGAATAAGTTGCTGTACTATTTGTAACATCACTACTAGAGTCAGAGTCAGCTACAGCTAAAATTGAATTTAAAGAATCTTTAAATTTTTCTTTATATAACATAGATTTCACTTCCTTTACAATTATCTTAAGTACGTTTATACACTTATTATAACATAATAGTAATTATAAAGTAAAGAAAATTAGCTCGAAAAATGTACAAAAAAGAACCTCCCTAGTGAAGGGAGGTCTTTTCCACGTATGTACGAAAAAGGGTGCGTAATATGGACTTATTTACTATCGATGAAGCATTCATTCGTGAGTTGGTTAATAGTTACGAGTACATACGTGAATTCAAGTAATTTTATTCAAGTATGTACTTATTATAGCACAATAATTTACATAATGCAACACTTTTGGGAAAATTTTCTCATTTTATAAAAATATATACTTGAAAAGTGTGCATAGTTGGTATAAAATAAGCATGTAAAATAAATAATAAAGGTAAAATATTGATAATATTTTACAAAAGGAGGAATTTATAATGTCAGTAAAAATAGGAATTAATGGTTTTGGAAGAATAGGAAATTTAGCATTCCAAGCAGCTTTAAAGAAAAAAGAAGTAGAGGTAGTAGCAATAAATGATCCATTTATTACAGCAGATTATATGGCATATATGGTTAAATATGACACTGTACATGGAAAATTTGATGGAGAGGTATCTTCTAAAGAAAATACTTTAATAGTAAATGGAAAAGAAATAAAAGTATATAACGAAATGGATCCAGCAAATATCCCATGGGGAAAAGATGGAGTAGACTATGTATTAGAATGTTCAGGAGTATTTACAACAATGGAAAAAGCAGAAGCTCATTTAAAAGGTGGAGCTAAAAAAGTTGTAATAAGTGCACCATCAAAAGATGCTCCAATGTTTGTAATGGGAGTAAATAACGAAAAATATGACCCAAGCATGAACATAGTATCTAATGCATCATGTACAACAAACTGCTTAGCACCTTTAGCAAAAGTAATTAACGATAATTTTGGAATTGTAGATGGATTAATGACAACAGTACATTCTACAACAGCAACACAAAAAACAGTTGATGGAGCTTCTAAAAAAGATTGGAGAGGTGGTAGAGCAGCATCTGCAAACATTATACCATCATCAACAGGAGCTGCAAAAGCAGTAGGAAAAGTAATACCAGAATTAAATGGTAAATTAACAGGTATGGCATTTAGAGTACCTACAGTAGACGTTTCTGTAGTAGATTTAACTTGTAATTTAGCAAAACCAGCTACTATGGAAGAAATATGCAAAGTAATGAAACAAGCATCAGAAAATGAATTTAAAGGAATAATAGAATATGTAGAAGACCCAGTTGTATCATCAGACTTTATTAGTGACCCTCATACATCAATATTCGATGCAACAGCAGGAATAGCTCTAACAGATACATTTGTAAAATTAGTAGCTTGGTATGACAACGAATGGGGTTACTCAAACAAATTAGTAGATTTAGCTATTTATATGGCTTCTAGAGACTAGAAACTAGAATTGGAGGTTAGAGGTTGAAATTAGAAATGTATATAAACATTAAAATTTTAATCTCTAACTTTAAACATGTAATAAACAAGGAGGCTTACTATGAATAAGAAAACAGTAAGAGATATAGATTTAAAAGATAAAAAAGTCTTGGTAAGATGTGATTTTAATGTCCCATTTGATGAAAATGGAAACATCTCAGATAATAGAAGAATTGTTGCAGCATTGCCAACTATAAAATATTTATTAGAAAACAATTGCAAGGTAATACTTTGCTCTCACTTAGGAAGACCAAAGGGAGAGGTAAAGAAAGAGTTTTCACTAAAACCAGTAGCAGAAGAACTTTCTAAGCTACTTGGAAAAGATGTAAAACTTGCGCAAGACGTTGTTGGTGAAAGTGCAATAGAATTAACATCAAATATGAAAAATGGAGAAATAGTACTTTTAGAAAATGTAAGATTTGAACCAGGAGAAGAAAAAAACGACGAGGAATTATCTAGAAAATTAGCATCGTTAGCACAAATATATGTAAATGATGCATTTGGAACAGCGCATAGAGCACACAGCTCAACAACAGGTGTTGCAAGCTTTTTACCAGCAGTGTCTGGCTTTTTAATAGAAAAAGAATTAGAGTTTTTAGGAGGAGCTTTAGAAAACCCTAAAAGACCATTTATAGCAATTTTAGGAGGGAAAAAAGTCTCAGATAAAATAGGTGTTATAGACAGTCTTTTAGAAAAAGTAGATACATTAATAATAGGTGGAGGAATGGCATATACATTCTTTAAGTCTATGGGATATTCAGTAGGAAATTCAATTTGCGAAGAAGACAAGTTAGACTTAGCACAAGAATTAATGGAAAAAGCAAAAGCTAAAAATGTAAAGTTAGTTTTACCAATAGACAACGTAATAGCAGATGAGTTTAGTCAAGATGCTAATTCAAAAGTAATAGACTCAGACTCTATACCAGATGGCTGGGAAGGTTTAGACATTGGACCAAAAACAGTAGAACTATTTAAAAATGAATTAAAAGATGCAAAAACTGTTATTTGGAATGGACCACTTGGATTATCTGAATTTGAAAAATTCGCAAATGGAACAAGAAAAATAGCACAAACATTGGCAGATTTATCAGATTGCATAACTATTATTGGAGGAGGAGACTCAGCAGCAGCTATTGAAAAAATGGGATTATCAGACAAAATGACTCATATTTCAACAGGAGGAGGAGCTTCACTAGAATTCTTAGAAGGAAAGAAATTGCCAGGAATAGAGGCATTATTAGATAAATAATTTGCATGCAGTACTAAAATAACAGCATAAAGGAGAGAAGAGCAATGAATAGAGCAAACGAAGACAAGTTAGAGTTTGTATCTGCAATTATTACAAACAAAGAAAAAAGACCTTTAATTTTAAAAAGATGTAATAATTTAAGATTAGACCCAGGGAAATATGATATGTGCTCTGGTCATATGAAAAACGGAGAAATTCCACTACAATCTATGTATAGAGAATTAAATGAAGAGTTAGGAATGGAACCAAACAATATTTTAAAAATGCAATATTTAGCAGATATAGAAACTCCACATCCACAGTTACGAAAAACAGTTTCTCACATATATCACGTAGAAACAAATCTAACAGAAAAACAAATAAATGAAAGAATAGAAAAAACAAAAGAAAGAGAAATTGAAGAGGCAAAGTATTTAAATAGTATAGGAGAGCTAATGGCAATACAAACATATAGTCCTCAAATTAGAACGATATACACAAAACAAATGGAAGAAGTCTATCAGATGCTACAAGAAAATTTAAACGATAGAAAGGAACAACGATGGGAAGAAAGATAATAGCAGGAAATTGGAAGATGAATATGCTTCCAAATGAAGCAATGGAATTTATTACAAAACTTTCAGAAAGAATAAGAGATACTCAAAATGAAGTAATACTATGTGTTCCATACACTGATTTATTTTATAGTTTGCTTACAGCCCAAGGGACAAATATAAAAATAGGAGCACAAAATATGCACTGGGAAGAAAAAGGTGCATACACAGGGGAAATAGCTCCTAAAATGTTAAAATGCATTAACGTAGAATATGTTATAATAGGACATTCAGAAAGAAGACAATACTTTGCTGAAACAGACGAAACGGTAAATAAAAAAATAAAATCTGCAATGCAAAACAGTTTAAAACCTATTGTATGTGTTGGAGAAAATTTAGAGCAAAAAGAAAACAACAAAACAAATGAAATTATAACAACTCAAACACAAAAAGCCTTAGAAGGATTGACAAATTCACAAGTAGAAAGTACAATAATAGCATATGAACCTATATGGGCAATAGGAACAGGAAAAACTGCAAGCAAAGAAGATGCAAATAATGCAATAAAAGAAATTAGAAATAAAATAAGAGAAATTTATGGAGAACAAACTGCAGGTAAAGTTAAAATCTTATATGGTGGTAGTGTAAAACCAGAAAATGCAAAAGAATTATTTGATACATCAGATATAGATGGAGCATTAGTAGGAGGCGCAAGTTTGGATGTTCATGAATTTGAGAAAATAGTTAATTGTAATAAATAAAGTCATCACATAAATAATAAGCTTCTTATATAATAAAAGAAGACACAAAATAGATGTATAAAAATGATGTAGTAATTGTAAAATAAGATATAAAGATATTATATCTAATGTATAGAAAGAGGTAAAACAAAATGAAAAATAAATTGACAATGCTTATGATACTAGATGGTTTTGGCGAAAATGAAGTAGAAAATGCAAATGCAGTAAAATTGGCAAATACTCCAAACATAGACAGATTAATGAAAACATGTCCAACAACAGATGTATTTACAAGTGGGTTGAATGTAGGTCTTCCAGAAGGACAAATGGGAAATTCAGAGGTAGGTCACACAAATATAGGGGCTGGTAGAATAGTATACCAAGATTTAACAAGAATAACTAAATCTATAGAAGATGGAGATTTCTTTAGCAATACAGAACTTGTTAAAGCAATAGAAAACTGTAAAGAACACAATTCTAAATTGCATGTAATGGGATTATTATCAGATGGTGGTGTTCATAGTCATATACGTCATCTTTTTGCAATATTAGAACTCGCAAAAAGAAAAGACTTTGAAGATGTATATGTACACTGCTTTATGGACGGAAGAGATACTCCACCAGCATCAGGAGAAACATATATTGCAGAACTAGAAGAGAAGATGAAAGAAAAAGGTGTTGGAAAAATAGCAACTATTTCTGGAAGATTTTACGCTATGGATAGAGATAAAAGATGGCAAAGAGTACAAAAAGCTTATGATGCAATGGTTAATGGAATTGGAGATAAAAGCACATCTGCAATAGCAGCAATAGAAAATTCATACCAAAAAGAAATATTTGATGAATTTATAGTACCTACAGTAATAACAAATGGAGAAGAACCAGTAGCTACAATAGAGAATAATGACTCAGTTATCTTTGTAAACTTTAGACCAGATAGAGCAAGAGAAATAACAAGAACATTAGTAGATAAAGATTTTAAAGAATTTGAGACAAAACCATTAAACGTATATTATGTATGTATGACAAATTATGACGATACAATGCCAAATGTAAAAGTAGCATTCAAAAAAGAAGAGCTAAAAAATACATTTGGAGAATATATCGCAGAAAAAGGATTAACACAATTAAGAATTGCCGAAACAGAAAAATATGCACATGTAACATTCTTCTTTAATGGTGGAGAAGAAAAACAATATAAAGGAGAAGATAGAATACTAGTACCATCTCCAAAAGTTGAAACATATGACTTGAAGCCAGAAATGAGTGCATATGAGGTTACTGACAAAGTAGTAGAAGCTATAAACAGTAAAAAATATGATTGCATAATATTAAACTATGCAAATCCAGATATGGTAGGACATACAGGAAACTTAGAAGCTGCAATAAAAGCCATAGAAACAATAGATGAATGTGTAGAAAGAGTAGTAGAAGCGGTAGAAGCTCAAGATGGAGTTTTATTAATAACTGCTGACCATGGAAATGCAGAACAAATGATAGACTACAAAACAGGAGAGCCACACACTGCACATACAACAAACCCAGTACCACTTATATTGGTAGGTATGGATAATGCAAAATTAAAGCAAGGAAGACTTGCAGATTTAGCACCAACAATGCTTGATATAATGGAACTAGAAAAACCAGCAGAAATGACAGGGGAAAGTTTAATAATTAAAGATTAAATTTTATAAGTTGGAAGTTAGAGTTACAAAAATACTCTAACCTCCAACTTTAAGTAAATAAGGGGAAATTTATATGCTAAGTACGTCAAAATTACGAGCAATATATTCAAAAATACAAAAACAATTATATTATATGATTCCTGAAAAATGGGAAAAAATATACTTATATGCATCAGTTATAGAACAAGTAAATAATCTACAAACTGGAGAAATGTTTTTTTATTATTATCCAACAGGATTATTAAAAAAAGAACCTGTTAATGTATACGAGATACCTAGTAAGTTTAACATAGATGAAGATGCGTACATGGAATTGGTAGATAAACTATATAAGACTATTTATGAGTTAAGAGAAGCATTTAAAGACACTGAAGAAAAGATGTGGACTAACTTAACAATAGTTGTAGAAAATTTTAAATTTAATGTAGAATATGCATATGAAGATTTAATAGGTTCAAAATATGATAGCTATGATAGACACATTATTTGGAAATGTAAATATTTAGATTTTCCACTAGAAAGGTTAAAAAAGAAAGACAGAAAAATGGTGGAAGAGTATTTTAAAGAAATTTCAGATGGACCAAAAAGAACAAAGACATATTCAGAGGGATTATATAAAAAGAAAGTACATAATATAGTTGAATATAACACAGAAGAAAAGCCGGAACGTAGCATAAAAGATAACGTTAAAGTAGAAGAAAAAGCACGAAAACTTACTTCTAAAAATGAGGTAAAATTAGATAAATATGAATTATATAAATTGAAGCAAGCAGAAAAAAAGAAAAAAGAGCAAGAAGAAATTGCAAAAATGAAAAATCAAATTTTAAATATGTAATAATATTTAAAAGGACATTTGGGGACGGGTCACTTTTGTCCTAGACATAATTAAACATTCGGGAGTTTTATGTTCAGGACAAAAGTGACCCGTCCCCAAATGTCTTTCTTTAAAAGTTTGATAATATATTGTTTTGTAATACCTTGTGTGTCGCGGCCATCCATTTAAAAGTACTAGTATGTTGGCCGCTCCAATCGCACTCACATGCGTTCGTTTTGTCGCTTACGCGGTATTACAAAACAATATATTATCAAACTTTTTTTTAAGACTAGAATACTAAGAATTGTAACAAAGATGCGAATAAAATAGTGATAAAATGCAAATTTATCTTGCAACTTTATAATATAAGTAATATAATGATAAAGCAAAAACAAAAGAAATAGAATAATAATTAAAGCTTTGAAAGGAGAAATGAAAATGATTTATTCAAAAGAAGTAGAAGAAATGTGCAAAGTCGCAAAAGGCGTAGACCATGGACCAGCACCAATTCCAGAAGAAGGAAAGTGGGTTAAAGCAAAAGAAATAAAAGATATTTCTGGTTTAACACATGGTATTGGTTGGTGTGCACCTCAACAAGGAGCTTGCAAATTAACATTAAACGTAAAAGATGGAGTTATACAAGAAGCATTAGTAGAAACAGTAGGATGTTCAGGTATGACACACTCAGCTGCAATGGCAGGTGAAATATTAGTAGGAAAAACAATATTAGAAGCATTAAACACAGACTTAGTATGTGATGC
>CAKPFO010000009.1 GCA_934153805.1 uncultured Clostridia bacterium
GGCGAAGTAGCTCAGTTGGCTAGAGCATCCGGTTCATACCCGGCAGGTCATGTGTTCGAATCACATCTTCGCTACCAGTAAAAAAGTCCATTTGCGGACTTTTTTTATTGTAATTTTTTTTAGAATGTATGAAACGATATTTTTTTACATAGGCAATAAAAAATAAACCATTCTGCTTTTGACCGAGTGAATGGTTTATATCTTTTACTTTTCAACCACTTTCGTGGCTCTCATTTTCTATTTTTATTATACATAGATTCTTATATTAATTCATATAATCTCTTAATTTTTTAGAACGTGATGGATGTCTCAATTTTCTTAAAGCTTTTGCTTCTATTTGTCTAATTCTTTCACGTGTTACCATGAATTCTTTTCCTACCTCTTCCAAAGTTCTTGCTTTTCCATCTTCTAGTCCAAATCTTAACTTTAATACTTTAGCTTCCCTTGGAGTTAGTGTTTCCATTACCTCTTCTAATTGTTCTTTTAATAATGTATATGCTGCAGAATCTTGTGGTGCTGGACTATCATCATCTTGTATAAAGTCTCCTAAATGGCTATCATCTTCTTCACCAATAGGTGTTTCTAAAGATACTGGGTCTTGTGCTATTTTTTGAATTTCCATTACCTTTTCTACTGGTATTTCCATTTCTTTTGCAATTTCTTCTGGGCTAGGCTCACGACCTAATTGTTGTAATAAATGTCTTGATGTACGGATTAATTTATTTATAGTTTCTACCATGTGTACTGGTATTCTTATTGTTCTTGCTTGATCTGCAATAGCTCTTGTTATTGCTTGTCTAATCCACCATGTTGCATATGTGCTAAACTTAAATCCTTTTGTATAATCAAATTTTTCAACTGCTTTTATTAGTCCCATGTTTCCTTCTTGTATCAAGTCTAAGAATAACATTCCTCTACCTACATACTTTTTAGCAATACTTACTACTAGTCTTAAGTTTGATTCTGCTAATTTTTGTTTAGCAGCTTCATCTCCTTCTAATACTTTCTTTGCAAGTTCTAATTCTTCGTCATAGCTAAGAAGAGGGATTCTTCCTATTTCTCTTAAGTACATTCTTACTGGGTCATCAACATTAATTCCATCTATCCCTGCAGTTAAATCTATATCTTCTAACTTTATATCTTCTACTTCTTCTAAGTCCTCAATATTTGGTTCTTCTAATTCGTCTTGTAATAAGTCTACTCCTAATTCTTCAAAAGCATCAAATACTTTGTCTAGTTGCTCTGGATTTGTCTCTTCTAATTGATTAGCAAGTTCTCCATAAGTCATTTTTCCATTGCTTTTCTTTGCTTTTTCTATTATTTCATTTACTTTTTTGTCTGTGCTTTCGTCTTTCTTTTCTTCTTTTATATTTGTATCTTTTGCAGTTTCTTTTTTCGCTGTTTTACTTGCTATTTTTTTTGTTTCTTCTTTTTCTTGTATTTCGTCTTTTATTTCCTCATTTTCAGCTTTTTTCACAAATAATCCCTCCTATTTTATTTTAGCTAATTTTATAATGATTTCATTTAGCATATTTTCTAATTGTTCGCTTTCTTCTCGCCCTAAATCATTTCTTTCTAGTTGTTTAATAATTTCATTTCTTTCTTTTAGCATTCTTTCTTTTAAATATGTATTTACAACATCATCCACACATTTTTTCACTTCATTTATTTCGAAATCATATGCTAATATCCACGAAAGCTCATTAACTACCTCTTGTTCTTCAAACCAATTCACTATATTTTCTGTATTAATATTTCCTTTTTCGTACTGTTCATACAATTTTTTTAAAATCTTAATATTAATTTCGTTTTTAAAATCACTTATATCTATATTATTTTTAATTTTTTGATATGCTTCATTTGGATAATTTATTAATAAATATATAACTAATTTTTCTCTTTTATCAGTTTGTTCATTTGTAATGTTTTTTTCTGGTTGTTCTAAACGTGGTTTAGCTCTTTCAAGTATTTTGTTTCCTACTGTATTAGAATTTTCTAATTTACTTATTTCAGCATATATAGCTTCTTTAGAAATTTGATATTCCTTCTGAATTTTATCTATATATACTTCTCTTTCTATTTCATTATTAATTTTTGATAGTACTTTTGCAATTTCCTTCAAAAATTTTATCTTGTCATTTGCATTTTCTATATTTAAATTTTGTCTTAAGTTTTTAATTTTAAATTCAACTAAAGATATTGATTTTTCGACTTGCTTTTCAAATCTCTCTGGTCCATATTTAACTACAAATTCGTCTGGGTCTTTTGCACCTTCTATTTGTAATATTCGCACATCACACCCAAGATTTTGTAATATCTCTAATCCTCTTAAAGTTGCAGCTTGTCCAGCTCCATCAGAATCATATCCTATAATTACTTGTTCACTACTTTTTCGTAATAATCTTCCTTGCGCTTCTGTCATCGCTGTTCCTAATGATGCCACTGCATACGATATTCCTCTTTGATGTAATGATACTGCATCCATATATCCTTCTACTATAAGAATTTTCTTTAGCTCACCTTTTTTAGCTACATTTAAGCCATATAGATGCCTTCCCTTACTGTACACTATATTTTCTGGTGAATTTATATATTTAGGTTTACTATCATCTAACACCCTACCACCAAAAGCAATTACTCTGCCTCTAACGTCTTGTATAGGGAACATTAATCTATTTCTAAATCTATCTATAAATTTGCCATCTTGTGTTTTGTTAACTAAACTAGATGCTAAAATTTCTTCTTCTGTAAAACCACTTGCCTTTAGTTTAGTATATAGTTCATTAAAGTTTCCTGAATATCCTATTAAAAAATTCTTTAAAGCATTGTTGTCTAATCTTCTCTTCTTTACATATTCTTGAGCAGGCTTTGCTGTAGGTTTGTATAAATTCTCATGATAGAATTCTGCCGCAATCTTATTTATTTCATATACTTTAGATTTTAAAAGTGCCGTCTTGCTGTCTCCATCATTTTCTAATACTGGTAGTTCAACTCCAGATTTTTCTGCTAGCATTTCTAGAGTTTCTTTAAAACTTAAGTTTTCAATTTTGCTAACAAAATGAAAAACATTTCCACCTACTCCGCATCCAAAGCAGTGAAATATCTGTTTATCTGGTGATACAGAAAAAGAAGGTGACTTTTCTTTATGGAATGGACATAGTCCAAAAAAGTTTCTGCCACTTCTTTTTAGTACAACATATTGTGATATGACATCGACAATATCGTTTCTATTTCTAATTTCATCAATTAATTCATCACTATATCGTGCCATTTTATCAACCTTTCTTTACCATATTTATATTATTCGACACAATAGACATAAATCCTTCTTTTATGTAACACAAATGACATAAATATTTTGTCTATTAAGCAACTAAAAGACGACTATTTTCCTAAGTCGCCTTTACTTTTTTTACTATTTATACATTTGTTGTTCCATCGAAAGGAATAAATTTTTTGACTATATCTTTTCCTATTTCTGGAGTTTGTTCATTACATCCTTTATATTCTTCAAATGAATTTGTTATTTTATTTTCTACTAAGTTTTCAACCTCTTCTTGTGAAGCATGTTCTGCTAGAACTAATTCACTTACTAATATTTGTTTAGCGTTGTTAAGCATTTTCTTTTCACCAGTAGATAAGCCTTTTTCTTTTTGTTTAAAAGCAAGATTTCTTACAACATCCGCAACTTCATAGATATCTCCACTTTTCATTTTTTCCATATTATCTCTATATCTTTTATTCCAATTATTAGACATTTCTGTTTCATTTTCTTCTAATATTTCTAATACTTTACCTGCATTTTCTTTATTAATTATATTTCTAACACCAATTTCTTCAGCTTTTGCTGTTGGAACCATAACTTTTACTTCTCCAGGCATTTTTATAATGTAATATGCTTGTTTTTCTCCTAATATATCTTTCTCCTCTATTGCATCTATTGTTCCAGCTCCATGCATTGGATATACTATTTTATCACCTACATTAAACATGTAAGACACTCCTTTCAACGCTAAATTTTAATTGTATGTAAGTTAAGAAAGGTTTCGATTCTCTTTTTCAACCACTGCTTATATTATACAACAAATTTTGGTAAAAGTCAAAAGATTTTCCAATATTTTTTTCTTATATTTTGTAACAATTATGACTCTTTTGCCCATATAACTAATCTCTTTGAAGCATCAGATGTACAAGTTGAAAGTGATATTTCTCTTTTGCCTTGTGTATCTCTTGAAGCATACTCAAAATCTGTATCTGTTGTTAAATATTTATTTGTTATTGTGTATTCTACTTTATTTCCATATGAATCTGTTATATATATTTTGTCTCCTAATTCCAATTTTTTATTGTTTCCAAAAAATCCACCATTTCTATAATTATGTCCAGCTATAACTGTATTTCCAATTTGATTTAAACCTGGTCCATATAACATAACTATAGCTCTATCCATAGCATCTGTAGAAATATCATCTACTATTGGATATTTTACCTTTGTTTTTGGTATTTGGATTGTTCCTATTACATTGTATCCTTTATATTTTACTGTTGATGTCTTATTTGTATTATTATTATTATTGCTTGGGGTTTCAACCGTAGTATTAGTTACCTCGTACACAGTATTTTCGTCATCTACAGCAACTACTATTATTTGATTTTCAAATTCATCAACTGTTTTAGCAGCATCTTTTGCTATAAGATAATTTGAAATATAATCATATGCTAAATATCCTACTAAACCAATTACCACTATTGATATTACTACTAATAATATAGAAAAAAATCTTCTTCCACCATTAACCATTTTCATTCCTTCCCTGAAATACAATATTTTGTATCTCAAAAATATATCTTATTTATTAGAAAGTGAGCGACATAAAACTTTGCCACTCACTATATTTTTGTTATATTTTTTAACTTTCTCTTGCATAAATTACTAATCTGCTCTTTGTATCATCTGTACAAGTTACTAATGTAACTTCTCTTTTTCCTTCAGTGTCTCTTTCCATATAACCAGAATCTTCTGGTGATGTTGTATATGTATTATAAATTGTATATTCTAACTTAGTTCCTTTTTCGTCTGTAATATATACTTTATCCCCATTAGATAAGTTTTTATTATTAGAGAAAAATGTTCCATTTCTATAGTTGTGTCCTATAATAATTGTGTTTCCTACTTTATTTAATCCAGGTCCACCATTAATAGCAACTGATTGCTCTATAGCATCTTTGCTGGCATCTTTTAATACAGGATATTTTAATTCAGTCTTTGGAATTTCTATTGTTCCTACTGTTGGAAATCCATTAAATGTATTGTCTGAAGTAGATCCTCCATTAACTTGCTCATTTTTTATATTTACTTCTACATTTTCTATTTCTGTATTTTGAACTGTGTTTTGTGTTTCATTTTTTAGCTCACCATTTACGCTTCCTTCAAATCTATCGGCTGCGTTTTGAGCATCATTATTTATTTTGGTATTTTTTATATAATCTACTGTAAAAAATATAAGTGTTCCTATTATAACTACTATTAAAACTACTAAAGCTACTGTAAGTGCTTTTCCAAATCTACCTTCAAACATATTTATATCCTCCTTTGTTTTCATATATCTTTATTATAACATATAAAATATCTTTTTTCTACAAAAAGTTAATTTTATTTTGTAATTTTAGCTATTAAATCATATTCGTTTGTATCAACAATTTCACATTCTACGAATTTTCCTTCTAAAGCCTTATCTACCATTTCTATATAAACAAGTCCATCTATGTCTGGTACATCCATATAGCTTCTTCCTACATAATATTTTCCATCAAATGTTTTTGTTTCTACTAAAACTTCTAATTTTCTTCCTATTTGTTTTTTCAAGTTTTCTTTTGATATTTCCTGTTGTAATTTCATAATTTTATTGTACCTAGCTTTTTTAGTTTGAGGATGTACTTGATTTGGCATCATTTCCGCTGGTGTTCCTTCCTCTTTTGAATAACTAAATGCTCCTAATCTTTCAAACTTTGCTTCTTTTACAAAATCATAAAGTTCTTCAAAATCTTCATTTGTTTCCCCTGGAAATCCTACCATAACGGTTGTTCTTATTATTACATTTGGTATTTCTTTTCTTAATTTTTCTATAATTTTTCTTATACTCTTTCCATCACTTTTTCTATTCATTCTTTTTAAAACATTGTCTGATATATGTTGAATTGGTATGTCAAAGTATTTACATATTTTTTCTTCTTTTTTTACAACATCTATCAGTTCTTGAGTTATGGTTTCTGGATATGAATATAAAAATCTTATCCATTTTATTCCTTCAATTTCACATAGTTTGCTTAAAAGTTCTGCAAGCATTGGTTTTCCGTATATGTCTATTCCATATTTAGTAGTATCTTGTGCTATTACAACTATCTCTTTATAGCCTTCTTTTGCAAGTTTCTCCGCTTCTTCTAATATATCTTCCATTTTTCTACTTACAAATGGACCTCTTATTTTTGGTATTGCACAATATGTACAATAATTGCTACATCCTTCGGCAATTCTTAAATATGCAAAGTTTTCACCTGTTGTAATTACTCTGTCTAAAAAGTCTAAGTTTTCCTTTTTTGTACCTTCTGGCTTTATTACTTGTTCTATCTGCTCCCAAATAGTATCATAAGATTTATATTTTATCCATAAATCAACTTCTGGAATTGCTTTTTCTAGTTCTTCTTTAAATCTTTGTACCAAGCATCCCATTACTATTAAATATTTGCATCTTTTCTTTTTATACTCTGCCATTTCTAAAATAGTGTTTATAGCTTCTTCTTGTGCAGAGGCTATAAATCCACAAGTATTTATTACTAATATATCTGCATTTTCTGGGTTATTTACTACTTTATAATTATTTTCTTTAAATAGCCCTATTGTCATTTCTGTATCTACTAAATTCTTACTACATCCTAAATGTATAAATCCTACGTTCATTTTTTATTCCTTTCTACTAATATTTATTTTAACTTCATAATATATTTTATAGTCGACACCTTAAATAGCTTGAGCTAGAATATATTATAAAATTGAATAATATACTTATATTTTAAGGGAATATCAAAATAAAGATATTCCCTTATTTAAGCATTACTTCAAATATTCTCCAAAATATTTTTGAATATTCTCCTCGAACACTGCTTCATCATCATTTGCCAATCGAACGACTTTAATATTTTTAGCCTGTCTTTCTACTTCATCTGCCATTTTCAAGTATTCTCTTTGCTGCATAATGCTTGACTGTGCCTCAAACTTTTGATATTGATGCTTTTGCCTTTTTATTCTTTGTTCATATAACTCCTCATCTTTCAAGTATAAAATAACAAGATACACATCATAGTTTTCTATGTTTTTCATGTTATCCAACTTTTGAAGCAAGCTATTATATGTTTCACTAAAAGAATGTTTATTGTAGCCAAGTCTTGAGTATATTTCATTTGTAAAAAACGTTCTGTCAAATATCATATTAATATCTGTGCAGTTTTCCATATACTCTATAAGTTTCTCATACTTTACTCTTATTTTTTTGAGTCCAGTTTCTGTCTTGTCCTTTATTCCTGACAAGCTATGTAAGTCTGTTGCTGCCATGTGTTCTCTTAAGTATCTTGTAAATGTTGACTTTCCAACTCCTTGAGGTCCTTCTACAATAATGATAACATCCTTCATGTCTATTCTCCTTTCAATTGTAAGAAAACAAGTTTAAAATTTTTCATGTTCAAAGTATATCATTCTTTTTTCCACTTTGCAAGCTATTTTGCAATTAGCTCTAAGTTTTCCTCTGCTTGTATGTTTACTACTGTAATTTCGTTTTCTAGCTTTTCATATGGCTTTTTAACTACTATATAATTTGTTGTATGTCCCTTAATGTAATCTCCTTCTTTTTCTTCCCAAAGTACTTTTACATCTTTACCTATATATTTTTCATTATGCCTTTTAGTGTTTTCATCAGATAAATCTATTAATATTTTGCTTCTTTTCTCTTTTATGCTTCCATCTATTTGATTTGGCATTACTGCTGCTTTTGTTCCTTTTCTTTGAGAATATTTAAATATGTGCATTTTATAAAAATCTATATCTTTTAAGAATTGATATGTACTTTCAAATTCAGCATCTGTTTCTCCTGGAAATCCTACTATTATATCTGTTGTAAGAGCAACATTTTGAT
Organism: uncultured Clostridia bacterium; assembly: GCA_934153805.1. Classification (GTDB taxonomy): domain Bacteria; phylum Bacillota; class Clostridia; order TANB77; family CAG-508; genus UMGS1663. The sequence goes on from CAKPFO010000009.1 coordinate 8,187, forward strand.
ATGCTTTTTTTAATAGCTCTACAGATTTTGCAAACTCTTCTATAGTATACCTTCTATTCATTCTTTTTAAAGTTGCATCACATCCACTTTGAAGTGATAAGTGGAAATGGTCACATATTTTATCTAATTTTGTAAGTCTTTCTAAAAACTCCTCTGTAATTAATGTAGGCTCTAGTGAACCAAGTCTAATTCTTTCTATCCCATCTATCTTGTTTATTTCTTCTAATAAATCTATTAAACCTATATGTGGTTTGTAATCTTTTCCGTAAGATGCTAAATGTATTCCTGTAATTACAACCTCCTTTATTCCTTTTTGTGCGATAGCTTTTATTTCTTCTACTACACTCGTAACATTTCTACTCCTTATATGTCCTCTCGCATATGGAATTATACAATAACTACAAAATCTATCACATCCATCTTGTACTTTTATAACAGCTCTTGTTTTTTCTGTATATTCTGTTGCTCCAAAATCTAAAAATTCTTTTTGATACATAACATCTGTTACAATTGTCTCTTTTTCTGTATTATTTTTATAATTTTCTACATATTCTACTATTTTGTTTTTCTCATTTGTTCCTAATATTAAATCTATTTCTGGAATTTTCGCTAATTCATCCTTTGCAACTTGTGCATAGCAACCGCATGCTATTAATATGCTTTCCGGATTAATCTCCTTAACTCTTCTAAGCATTTGTCTAGATTTTCTATCTGCCATATTTGTGACAGTACATGTATTTATAATATATATATCTGCTTTATCATTAAAATCTACTATTTCATAACCTTTATTTATAAATTTTTCTGTCATTGCATTTGTTTCATATTGATTTACTTTGCAACCGTAATGTACAAAAAGCAACTTTCATATTCATATGTTTCAATCCTTTCATGTCTTTAATATATTTATTTTTTTAATATTCGACATATATTTTACCATAAACTTTTTAATTTTGAAAGCCAAAATTTGATTTTTATGTAAATTTGTGTTAAAATATATGTATATCAACATTTTAGGAGGGTTAACTATGGGTAGTATAACAACTTTTATGGATTTTGAAGTACGGAAAAGTCAAAAGAAACATTTACAGGTAGCACAGTATAAACAGGATACTGAATTAGATTTAGCTATTCGTAATTATAATGAAGCTCTTGCAGAAGCTGTAATCTATAAAAAGCAACAGCTATGCATACCTGAAGAAGTAGTTACTAAAGCAATTGGAAGAAGACCTTCTTCCAATCTTGACACTCCAGACATGGATACCTTGATTATGGAGCTCGATGAGATTAGAAGGTATCAGAAAAACAGAGAATTATTTATGGATAAAGTCGGAAAAACAGCTTTTCCGCTGTACTAACCCAAAAGAGGCGCTTGCAATAAAGTGCCTCTTTACTTTTATCCAAGTCATTATCACATTCTTACCTAGTCATTATTACATTTCTTTTACAAAATTGTTCCTTTATTTTCCCAATGTATTCCATTTTAAGTATTTTTATGTTATAATTATATTGTTAGTAATTTTTTATAGGAGGTCTATTATGTGGCAAGTATGGCTTATTATAGCAGGAGTATGCTTTATTATTGAAATGGCAACTGTTGGTTTTTTCGTGTTTTGGTTTGGTATAGGTGCTTTGCTAAGCATGTTAGTTAGTATCTTTTGCCCAGAAAACATATTATTACAATCAATTGTGTTTGTTGTTTCGTCAGTAATATTACTATTTTTAACTAAACCTCTTGTAGACAGATTTACTAGAAAAGATAAAAAAGTTGAGACAAATGCCTACTCTATTATAGGTAAAAAAGGAATTGTATTACAAGATATCAATTCAACCTATAGCATTGGTCAAGTTAAAATTTCTGGTGAAGTTTGGTCTGCCAAATCAGAGGACAATGATGTTATAAAAAAAGGTTCACAAATAGAAGTAGTAAAAATAGAAGGTGTAAAAGCTGTAGTAAAACCTATAAAAATAGAAGCAATTAAATAAATTGTTATAAAAAAGGAGGAAATTTATTATGGAAGGACTTATAGTTTTAATTATTTTACTTGCTATTATATTTTTAATTGCATTTAAAACAATCAAAGTTGTAAAACAATCAGAAGTTTATATTATTGAAAGACTTGGTAAATTTCATAAAATTGCCGACGCTGGTCTTACAATAATAATTCCATTTATTGACCATGTGCGTAGTGTAGTTAGTTTAAAACAACAAACTATGGATATACCACCACAAGGTGTTATTACAAAAGATAATGTTACTATTACAATAGATACTGTAGTTTTCTACAAAATTACAGACCCTGCAAAAGCAGTTTATGAAATTCAAAGTTTAAAGAAAGGTATTGAATACCTAGCAATTACAACAATTCGTGATATCGTTGGTAAGATGGATTTAGATGAAACTTTCAGTTCTAGAGATGCTATTAACGATAAATTAAGAGTTATTCTAGACGAAGCAACAGATCAATGGGGATGTAAAATAGACAGAGTTGAAATTAAAGATATTACTCCACCTGCAGATATTAGAGATGCTATGGAAAAACAAATGAATGCTGAAAGAAATAAAAGAGCTTTAATATTACAAGCTGAAGGTGAAAGACAATCTGCAATCACTCTTGCTGAAGGTAAAAAAGAAGCTGCTATATTAGAAGCAGAAGCTGATAAAGAAGCTAAAATAAGAAGAGCTGCCGGTGAAGCAGAAGCTATTAAAAAAGTAGCTGAAGCTAAAGCTGAAGAAATACATATGGTATATAATGCAATGATGAAAGCAAATCCAGACGAAAAACTAGTACAATTAAAATCTTTAGAAGCATTAAAAGAAGTAGCTGCTGGTGAAGCTAACAAAGTATTTATCCCATTTGATGCAACATCTGCCTTAGGAAGCTTAGGAGCTATAAAAGAAGTTATAAAAGATGATAAAAAAAGTGATAAATAATACATATATCAACAAAAAGTACTGCTGTTTAGTAGTACTTTTTGTATGCCTCATTTTTATTCTCTGCATAATTTCATGAAATAAAATTTGTATGAAATGTTTATTAAAACTTTCTTTATATAAAGGAATGTTCGTCAAACTTTTCTGTTATATAAAAACAAGGAATCAAAAATTTCCGACAGTTAATACTGTATAGAAATTTCTAATTCCTTGTTTTTTACTAATTTTCGAGAAATATTCTTATTCGCAAAATATAGTTATTCAAATTGTTAAAATACATTGCATATTCTTTCTTTGCATAGTAGTCAACTATAAGCATCAAATCTGAAATATAAGTTGCATTAATGTATTTTTTCTCGATTAAAATTTCCAATTGTTCCATCGTTTTTTCTTTGTCCTCTAAAGTACTATCTTTCTTTTGATAATACCTATAAAGGTCATCAATTTCTGATGCAACCTGTGAAAGAACATAATTATATGCTTCTTTTTCTTTACTCATAATGCCTACCTCCCTTAAGTCTTTTTCTACATCAATTATGCTATAAATAATATCACATATTTTGTTATTAGTCTATATAAATATTAAATAAAATCTATATTTTAACCAATTACATAACAGTATCATCTTTCACGTAATATTTCGTTCCTAGCATTTTATCAGGTAAGTATTGCTGTTCCACATAATGTCCTGGATAATCATGTGGATACTTATAACCATCATGGTATCCAAACTGTTCCATTCCCTCTGCCGGTGCATTTCTAATATGCATAGGGATTTCTCCTGTGTCTTTATTTTTCACATCTTCTAGGGCTTTATTTATAGCCAAATATGAAGCATTTGACTTTAGCGATGTTGCAACATAGACAGCCGCTTCTGCAAGTATTATTCTAGCTTCTGGCATTCCTACCATATGAACAGCCTGCATTGCAGAATTTGCTACAACTAATGCATTTGGATTTGCCATTCCAACATCTTCAGAAGCACATATTACAATTCTTCTTGCTAAAAACATAGGGTCTTCTCCTCCATTTAAAGCTCTAGCTAAATAAAATATTGCTGCATCTGCGTCACTACCTCTCATTGATTTTATAAATGCACTTATATTATCATAGTGGCTATCTCCATTTTTATCAAATATAGCTTTTCTATTTTGTACGCTATCTGCTGCGATTTGAGGAGTTATTTCTATTATTCCATTTGCATCCATTTTAGTTGTAAGAACTGCAATTTCTAGACCATTTAGAGCTGTTCTTACATCTCCATTTGAAGTTTCGGCTATTTTTCTTAACGTATCATCTTCTATTTTTATTTTATAACTTCCAAGTCCCTCTGGTGAAACTAAAGCCCTTTTTAAAACAGTATATATATTTTCTATTGTTAATGGTTCTAATTTTACAACCATTGAACGAGATATTAGCGCCTTGTTAACTTCAAAATATGGATTTTCTGTTGTTGCTCCTATTAATATTACTGTCCCATTCTCTACATATGGAAGAAGAGCATCTTGTTGTAATTTATTAAATCTATGTATCTCATCTATAAACAAAATACATTTTCCTGATGGATTTAATAATAAATTGCTCGCATCTACTATTGCATTTTTTATATCTCCTACCCCTGCTGTTACTGCATTTATTCTTGTGAATTTATATTTTGTTGTTTCACTTATTACCCTTGCAAGTGATGTTTTTCCACACCCTGGAGGTCCCCATAAAATAATACTAGATAATCTATCTGCTTTTATTGTTCTATATAGTATTTTGTCTTTACCTAATATGTGTTCTTGTCCAACATACTCATCTAGTGTTTTTGGTCTCATTCTATATGCTAAAGGCTTGCTTAAGTCCATTCTTTTTCACGTTTCCTTTCTAATAATTTTTTACATTTTAACATAACTCATTATCGAGCTAAATTCTTTAGTCCTTGTTTTATCATATCTTCTACTGATATATTTAAATCTACGTTTTCTAGTGCTTTTTCTATCTCTTTTTTGCTATATCCTAGTACTTGTAGTGCTGTAACTGCCTCTGCTTTTACAGTATTATCCACAGTTTGGCTATTATCTTGTGAATTACTTTCTACTTTCTCTGGAATTTCTTGTGTTTTAATTTTATCCTTAAGCTCTAATATTATTCTTTGTGCTCCTTTTGGTCCTATTCCCGGCAACGATTTTATTTTTACTACATCATTAGTAGTAACTGCCAAAGCAAAGCTAGATGGAGTTATATTAGAAAGCATTCCTATTGCTATTTTTGCTCCTATACCGCTAACTGATAATAGCAGTTCGAACATTCTAAGTTCTTCATTAGAATTAAAACCATATAGACTCATTTCATCTTCCTTTACTTTTAGATATGTGTGTACTTTTACAGTTTCTCCTATTTCTCCTAGCTTTTCAATTGCTGTTTCTGACATAAATATTTTATATCCTATTCCATTTGCTTCTATTACTATATATCCTTTTGTTTTTACCTCTAAACTACCTTTTATATATGCATACATTATTTTTTCTCCTCTTCTAATTGACAAATTTCCTAAAAAAAGTTATAATAACTATAGAAAATGAGAAACCACAAACGTGGTTTGCCCAGTAAATATGAAAAACACATTGAACCGGGAAGTTACAGATGTGTTTTTTGTTGGTTATTTTTGTTTGCTAATAACTATAACTAATGCTATAATCAAGGCAAACGTAATGATAGTTATTCCAATAATTGAATAAAAAAATATGTATATAATTGCTAATAAATTTTGTTCTATCATACGCCTCACCTCCTTTATGGAGGCAAACCACATCTGCTTATTCTCACTTTCTACATTATTCATAATATAACATTTATCATAAAAAAACAAGCGAACACTTAATATTTTTACAAAAATTTGTTTTTATATATTGTCTAAAAAGAAAAGAGCATATGCTAAGCTGTTTAACGCTTTGCTATGCTCTTTCTTTAAAATTAAATTTTCCTATTATTATTCCTACCATATGTACAATCTTAGTAGAATTTTTCTTTGCAATTCCTTTTCCTATGGCTTTACCTCCAACTGTAAGAGATGCCACAATTGCACTTATTATAAATTGTAAATTAAAAGTTAATGCAAATTTTTCTGTTATTTTTATTGTTATTAATGCGGCTATTGATCCACTTAATACTCCACATATATCTCCTATAACGTCAGCACATATATTAGAAACTTTTGATGAATTTCGTATAAGTTTAATCGATGTTTTAGCCCCTTCAACTTTTTTGCTAGCTTTTGCATGTAGTTCTTCTTCCTTTGCAACAGTAACCGCAACACCTATTATATCAAATACAATTCCTATAAATATTGTTAAGATTAATATTAATAATGCTGGAAACAACTCTAATGCTGATATAGCATTTGTAGATATATATGAAAAAACAATAGATAAAATAAAAGTAGTTATAAACACTGTTATAAACCACTTCAGGTCTGAATTATCTTTTTTATTTTTATCATTTTTTGCCATTTTTTAATTTTTCCCTTCTTAATGTCATGTTTATTTTTATAAAAAGTTAGATGGTAAAAGCCTAAGTAAATTTTACGGTTTAGGTCTAGAAGAATTTCTCTATTTTCTACTAAACATTACTATTTAGCCGTTTCCGTTTAAAGAAAATATCTTATACTACTAAATGTTTAGTAAGCAGTATGCAGAAACTAGATCACCACTTAAATCCGTACCTTAATCCATAGACTTCCATGCTTTTTGATAAAGCAAACATTCTAGAAGTTTTCCTTGGCATACTTAAATTATTGTTAGTCTTTTTTGCAATAATAGTTTCATAACTAAAAAATTAACAATTTGGCCAAACCATTAATTCCCACAAAGTTAATCCCAATATTATCACTCGAGACAGGCTACACTATGTATTTTGTGTCTTGGCACTCAACATAGGTTATACTTAAAATAAATCTAAAAGATTACATTAAATTTATTTATAAGCCTCCGCGAAACTAGGGAGTCTTATATATGCCGTTACATAATACCCTAACCTCTTTACTCCCTGCTCACACACAAAACTGGCATTTCGCGCATCAACAAGAAACTTCAACGATGTGCCCTTTAGTGGATTTTTAGCCCCACCCTCACAATAAATAGTACGACTAGAATAATGCACCATCGAGTATTATTATAACATATTGTCTATTTTTTTCAACACCCATTTTTAATCGTTTTTACCAAAATTTGCCTTATTTTGGTTTTCTTTTAATTTTACATACTTTTCTTTCATTTTTTCACTTATTCTTTCATTTTCTTAAGTTTTTACAAAAATCAGCTGTAATTCACAGTCTTTTAGTTTTAAATTGAAAAAATTTAATACTATATTGTTTTTAAATACTGTGTAAGCAACAAAACGAGATTACCAGTACGATTAGAGCTACCTACATACTAGTATTTTTTTAAGTAAGGTCACGACATGCAAAGTATAAAAAAGCAATACAGCATCAAACTTTTAAAGAAAAAAATTTTATAACCTGTGAATTGTAACAAAAATTGAGCTTGGATACAAAAAAAATTGTAAAACACTTGAATTTATTATATTTTTGTGTTATTATATTAAATAGTCAATTTAAAAACTTATAGGAGGTGCTAAAAATGGCAAAATGTGAAGTTTGCGAAAAAACACTATCTCATGGAAATCAAATTAGCATTGCACGTTCTCACGTTAGTAGAAGAGCTACTAGAACTTTTAAACCAAATTTAAGAACAGTTAAAGCTATAGTAGACGGTCAACCAAAAAGAATATCTGTATGTGCAAAATGTTTACGTTCTGGAAAAGTAAACAGAGCTTAATTAAATAGATTAGTCAAAAAATATGGTGCATCATATTTTTGATGTTTAAATTTCTTAAGAAATAGTACAAAAAGACTGCTGTTAACAGCAGTCTTTTATGTATCCATTTATTTTTCTTTTATTCCAAATATAAGCTTTACAAAACCTCTCAAAAATTTTGGAACTTTTTTAACTACAATAGTCATTTTCTCCACACTCCTTTATCTTATATTGTTAGCAAAATAACCACATCACGCCTATTGCAAGAATTGCTATTCCTATTAAAAATAACCATCCCGTTATTGGAAGTAATAGCACAAGTAATACGCCCAAACCAAGACCTATTAAGCAAACTCCTATTGTCTTTTTTAATAATCTGAACATAATGTATTACCTCCTTTTATTATATTATATTTTCTATTTCTTATTTTGTTACCACTTCTTGAAAATCACGCCTTTTTATGCTTTAATTAAATTACTAATATTTATTAAAAGTTATCATTTACAGTTTTCTAATATTTAGTAATAAATAACTTTATAGTCTATGAATTATAACTTTAAGAAAGGATTTTTATTATGTTAAAAAAATGTGATGTATCAAATATTATAGAAATACTTCGTAAGACTTATCCTGATGCAAAATGTAGTTTAGATTTTTCTACACCTTTTGAATTACTAGTAGCTGTAATCTTATCAGCTCAATGTACAGACGAAAGGGTTAACAAAATAACTCCTTTAATATTCCAAAAATATTCAACTGCTAAAGATTTTGCTGATATTGATTTACAAGTGTTAGAAGATTTAATTCGCCCATGTGGATTTTATAAAAATAAGGCTAAGAACATAAAGGCTACCGCCAAAATAATTTTAGAAAAATATAATGGAAAGGTTCCACAAACAATGGATGAACTTATTGCTCTTCCTGGAGTTGGTAGAAAAACTGCTAATGTTGTTATGTTAGAAGCATTTAATAATCCTCAAGGAATTGCTGTTGACACACATTGTAAACGTATTTCTAATAAAATGGGATTTTCTGACAAAAGTGAACCAGAAAGAATAGAACAGGATTTGCTAAAAGTAATTCCTAAAAAATATTATAAGGATGTAAATCATTTATTTATGTGGCATGGTCGAAATACTTGTACTGCCCGAAATCCAAATTGCTCTAATTGCCCTGTTAATCAATTTTGTAAAATGTATAAGAATGAGTAAATTTTTACATTAGTTAGTGCAAAAACATTTTAAAATATAAAATTAAAATGTAATGACGAATGTGCATGAAAGAATTCTAGAAATTCTACGATATTTTATGGAAAGAGTTCATTTTAAATGGAAGGGTGCCATAAAATGAGGTAAAATTTCTTGAATTTTGTAATAAACCGAGGAATGAAATGCTAATTTTATATTTCAAAATGTTTTAGTATAATATTTTTAACTATATTGCATAATAACAATTAGAGGTGATATACTTGACTACCATAAATTGCTCCTCTAATTGCATATATCAAAAAGAGGGTAAATGTTGTTTTGAAAATATTTGCACTAAAAAGGTAACACCTAATAGTAGTTGTGCCTATTATTCTAAGCAAACTACAGAAAAAACAAAAAAGATATAAATCAGTTTTATGGTTTATATCTTTTTTCATAAGTAAATTTATAGTCATCTAGAAATTTTTAATATCTCCCATTTATATTTTGTAAATTACAAATTTTGCAACAATTTTATATTATATATTTGTTGACAAACATACAATTAAGATATATATTTATTTTACAAATTATTAAAAGGAGGATTTATCATGTTAAAAAACAAATCAAAATTCATTTTACTATTAATGCTTGTTGTCACACTAATATCCACACTAAGCTTTGCAACAGATGTTACAACTTCAGAAAATGACGATATTGCCTTAATATCTGAAAATGACGAAACTACACCTGTAGGTGATGACGATGCTGGTAGCGCTGAAGATTGGGTTCAATCTGATTTATATGTGTTTGAGGACTCACCTACTATTAGTAAAATAGTTAATGGAAATGCTTACATTTTTGGTAATGAAGTTACTATTACAGGAGAAATTGGAGGAGACGTTTTTGTATTTGCTAACAAATTAAATATTGACGGTGCTTATATTTATAGCAATCTTTTCGCTTTCGCAAACGAGATTAATGTAAATGGTATCGTTTACGATATTTATGCTGCTGCAAACACATTTACTTTAGATTCTGATGCATTTGTTTATAGAGACTTAAGAGTTTCTGCTAATACTATTAATTTAAAAGGTATGGTTAATAAAGATGCTTATCTAACAGCTAATACTTATAACTTTGATACAGATAGTGGAAAAACTCTTATAAAAGGTAACTTAAGCTATGATTCATCAAACGAATTATCTATCGCAGATGGTCTTGTAGGTGGAACAGTTACATATAATGAACAAAAAGTTTCTAACAAATCTGCTGGAGAAGTTATCTTAAAGTATGTATCTGATTTATTAAAAACTATAGCTTATGTTTTAGTTGTTGCTCTACTTTGCATTTATCTTGCACCTAAGTTTACATCTAGAGTTACTACTATGAGTACTAAAAAATCTTTAGTTTCATTCCTTATAGGACTTGGTGCTGTAATTGTTGGAATAATTGCCTTCGTAATTTTATTACTTAGTGTTATAGGTGTAAAACTTGCAGTTGCAGAAATGCTATTATACATTGTTATTTGTATGTCTGGTTTATCTTTTGCAAGCTTATACTTTGGAGGACTTTTAGCAAAACAATTTAAACAAGAAGGAAAACTTAAATTACTTGGATTAACTATAGCTTCAGCTGCCATTGTTTGGGTTGTTAGCCAAATTCCTGTAATTGGTGGACTAATCTCTACTTTGGTTGCAATCTTCGGTATTGGTACTTTCTTAGTAAATACTTTTTATAAAAAAGAAAGTACTGCAGATGTAACTCCAGTAGTAGAAACAAAAGAATAGAAAATAAAACAATCTCGATAATGAGATTGTTTTATTTTTTTATTCTTTTAAACTTTCTATTGCTTGTTTATAATTGTCTGAATTTATTATATAATTTCCTGAAACAAGTATATTAGCTCCTACAGCTATGACCTTTTGAGCTGTTTCATTGTTTATTCCGCCATCTGCTTGTATATCTGTTTCATAATTATTCTCATATATAAATTTGTTTAACTCTCTTATTTTATCTAGGGTTTCTGGAATCAGTTTTTGCCCTCCTTTTCCTGCTTCTACTGTCATCACTAATATTTTATGAACATGTGGCACATATTCATAAACTTTTTCTATAGGAGTATTTGCATTAACAGCAATTCCTACTTTGCATCCATTTTCTTTTATATACTTTATTAATTTTATAACTTCGGTTTCATTTTTACATGCTTCTAATTGAAAAGTAATACTATGTACTCCCATTGCTAAATAACTATCTATATATGACTGTATGTCTTCTACCATTAAATGCACATCTATTGGCAAAGTAGACACATTTTTTATATACTCTGTGTATTTTCTCATTCTCTCTGTTGTGTCATTCTCTACAAATTTTCCATCCATTACATCTATATGGAAATAATCTGTTTTAGCAACCTCCAAATCATATATTTTTTGAATTATATTTTCCTCTTTTGCACTAAGTAGTGATGTTGCAATTTCTACCATCTGTGTGCCTCCTTTTCTTTTAATTCTTCATATATTTTACAGAATCTATCATATCTTTCTTGTGATATCTTACCCTCTTCTACAGCTTGTTTTATTCCACACTCTTTTTCTTTAATATGTGTACATCCTACAAATTCACAATTTTCTATTTCTTTTCTAAATTCTTTAAAATATTTATCCAAATTTGTACTCTCTATTTCACTTATTTCAAAACTAGAAAAGCCTGGGGTATCTGCTATATATGTATTTTCTTCTAATTCATACAGTTTAATATCTGTAGTAGTATTTTTTCCTTTTTTATTTTTGGTACTTATTTCTCCTTCTTGTGTCTTTTCTTCCTCAAACAATGCATTTATTATTGTTGATTTTCCTACTCCAGAGTTTCCTGAAAATGCGCTTATTTGTCCTTTTAGCTTTTCTCGTATTTTTTCTATTCCTACTCCCTCTTTTGCATTAGTTAGTATAACATCATATCCTATTTTAGTATATGTGTCTTTTATTTGCTGTGCCGTATCTGCTAAATCGATTTTATTTACTACTATAATTGGGGTAATGTCTAAGCTTTCTGCATATACTAATTGTTTGTCTAACATTAATAAGTCTGGCTTTGGATTTTTAGTTGATAACACAAATATTATTTGAGATATATTTGCTATTTTAGGTCTTTTAATGTATGTCTTTCTTGGCATAACTTTCTCTATTGTAGCACTATCTCCTGTAATTTCTACTTGTACATAATCTCCTACAACGGGTGTTAGTTCATCTTCTTTTTTTAATTTTCCGTCTTGCTAAAGCATTATACACTTTATCATCTACCTTTATTTTATATAGGTTTGCTATATTCCCTACTATTATTCCTTGCATATTTTCTCCTCTTCACACTCATCTATTTTCAAACTAATTATACTATTTTTATATTTATTTTACAATCAAACAGCTAAAATTTTCGATTAGGGACGCCCTTTTTTCGAAAATTTTTTCAAAAAAGGGGCGTCCCTAATCGAAAAAGGGCGTCTCTTTTTAGACGTCCTCTTTTTAGTTTATTCTACTGTTAATGTTGTGTTACTATTTAGATTTAATTGATATTCTCTTCCTCCAAGAACTCCATCAATATAAACTTTTATTATAACTGTACCTTTTCCAGATACTTTTACAGGTACATTCTCATTTGCTGGACTTACTTTGCTGTCATATGCTGTTTCTGTTGTTCCTTGAGATGTTACTGTTACTTTTAGTTTTACATCATCTGGTTTAATTTCTTTTCCATCTTCATCTTTTTTAGGTGTATAGTTTGTAATTGATTTTACATTAACTGTTACTGTTCCTGATTTTATTTCTTCTATTTTGTTAACAGTTATTGTTATTGTGCTTCCCTCATCTACAGATTTTCCTACTTCTATACTTTGTTTTAATACTACTCCAGCGTCTTTTGTTGTATCTTCTTCGTATACTACCTCTGGTTTTAATTTAGCATCTGTAAGTTCTTTAGTTGCTACGTCTTCTTTCTTTCCTATTACATATGGTACTGATACTTGCTCTTTTGCTTTACTTACTGTTAAGGTTATTTTTGTTCCTGCTTCTACTTGTGTGTCTTTATCTATGCTTTGTTTTAAAACTATTCCCTCTTCTACTTTTGTATTTTCTTCTTGTACTACTTCTATTTCTAAGTTTGCATCTAACGCTTCTAGTATTTGTCTTGCTTCATCTATCTTTTTGCCAACTAAATTTTCTATTTTTACAACTTTTGTACCTTTGCTTATTACTATTTCAAATTTTGTATTTTCTTTTACTGTATAATTTTTCTTATATTCTGGTGACTGTGATATAATCTTTCCTGCTTCTACTTCTGCACTATATTCCTCTGATGTTATTTCATAAGTAAATTTTGTATCTTTTAATAATTCTTTTATTTCAGTTTCTGTTTTTCCTACTAGCTCTGGTATTTGTTTATCTTTTAATGTTCCTGCATCCATTGCAAGTCTTGTTATTCCTATAGTTGCTACAAATAATAATATACATGCTACAACTATTATCAATATTTTCAATTTTGGATTTTTGCTAAAGAACTGTTGCATCTTGCTCTTTTTCTTTTTGTTCTTTTCAGGTTCTTTATTTAGCATATCATCTGTTATTGTTCCTATTACTTGTGTTTTTCCAAAATCTGTTGTATCTTCTACAAATCCACCTTCAGGATTTTTTAATGCTAAACTTAAATCTTTTATCATTTCTGTTGCAGATTGATATCTTAAACTAGGATCTTTTTGCATTGCTTTCATTATAATTTGATTTACTGCAAATGGAATACTATCATTAATTTTCATTGGTTCAATAGGCTTTTCTTGCATATGTTTTAATGCTATTGATACTGGTGTATCCGCATCAAAAGGTACTCTACCTGTAAGCATTTCATACATTACAACCCCAAGTGAATATAAATCTGATTTTGCGTCTGTGTATCCACCTTTTGCATGTTCTGGTGAAAAATAATGTACAGATCCTATAGTAGTTCCAAACGCTGTTATTGTTGAATTTGAAACAGCTTTTGCTATTCCAAAATCTGTTACTTTTGCCACTCCGTCTTCTGTTATTATAATATTGTGTGGTTTTATATCTCTATGAACTATATTATTTTTATGAGCTGCTTCCAATGCTGAAGCTATTTGCATTGCTATATTTACAGACCATTTCCATGGAAGTGCTCCATCTTCATTTATTATTTGTTTTAAAGTTTTTCCTTGTATTAATTCCATTACTATGTAATAAATATTATCTTCATGTCCTACATCATATACAGACACGATATTTGGATGTGTAAGTCCTGCAGCTGATTGAGCTTCTGCATTAAATCTCCTAATAAATTCAGCATCTGTTGTATATTCATCTTTTAATACTTTTACTGCAACATATCTATTTAGCACATGACATTTAGCCTTATATACTGTTGCCATTCCACCATTTCCTATTTTTTCTAGAATTTCGTATCTACTTCCTATATATTTACCTTCTAAATTCATAATATCTCTCCTCTTTGATATTCCTACTTAATTACTATAGCTGTGATATTGTCATATCCTCCATTTTCATTAGCTTTATCAACTAATCTTTGTGGAGCCGATTTATAGTCTTGTTTTATTATATTGTATATTTCGTCTTCTTCTATCATATTTGTTAATCCATCTGAACACATTAAAATTATATCATCTTTTATAAAACCTTTTACTGTAACATCTGGTTCAACAAATATCGTACAACCTAAGGCTTTTGTAAGCATGTTCTTCTTTGGATGATTATGTGCTTGCTCTTTTGTTATTGTTCCATCTTTTACTAATTTTTCTACATAGCTGTGGTCTGTTGTTAATTTTCTCATAAATTCCTTACGTATTCTATATATTCTACTATCTCCCACATGTCCTATATACATTTTATTATTATATATTAAACATACTTCTAATGTAGTACCCATTCCTTCTAATTGTGCATCTTCTTTTGATCTTTCGTATACTACCATGTTAGCATACTCCATTGCACTTTTTATTAGTTTAAGTATTTCGTCTCTGTCCTTTATTATATTATCTATATTGCTCTCTATATAGCTTTTAACAGAAGCTGTTGCAAGTTTACTTGCAATTTCTCCGCCTTTGTATCCTCCCATTCCATCTGCTAATATATATAATTTTAGATTTGATTCTTCTCCTGAAATGTAATAACTATCTTGATTCATATCTCGCACTTTTCCTATATCTGATTTTGCAAAAGCTTCCATTTATACCTCCTATCTTGCTAAGTTCTTTCTTCTTAATTGACCACAAGCTGCATCTATATCTGAGCCTAACTCTCTTCTTATTGTAGCTACAATTCCGTGGTCATTCAAATAATCTCTAAACTTCATTATATTTTCATTTGAACTCTTCGTATATTTTCCATTTTCTATTTTATTTATTGGTATTAAATTAACATGACATAGCATTCCTTTTAGCAATTTTACAAGCTCGCTTGCATCTTCTAAATTGTCATTATTATCTTTGGCTAGTGCATATTCAAAAGAAATACGCCTATTTGTCATTTTTATATAGTCTTTACATGCCTTTATCAAATCTTCTATAGGATATGCATTATTAACTGGCATCATACTACTTCTCTTTTCATTATTTGTAGCATGTAGTGATATAGACAAAGTACATTGTATATTTTCTTTTGCCAAATCATATATACGTGGCACCAATCCACTTGTAGAAACACTTATATGCCTTGCTCCTATATTTAACCCTTTTGGATTATTTATAATCCTTATAGCCTTTATTACATTATCATAATTGTCTAGAGGTTCCCCTATTCCCATAAAAACTATATTTGATATGTTATCTTCTATATCTTGCTCTACAGCTAAAATTTGCTCTACTATTTCCCCCGCTGTTAAACTTCTTATAAAATTTATTCCTGTAGAGGCACAAAATTTGCATCCCATTTTGCAACCTATTTGTGATGATACACATATAGTTTTTCCATGATGATATTGCATCAATACTGTTTCTATTGCATTTCCATCTAATACATCAAATAAGTATTTTTTTGTTCCATCTGATGATTCTTGTTTTTTTAATATATTGTAATTGCACATTGTATAATTTTCTTTTAGCTTTTCTCTTAGGGCTATAGACAAATTGGTCATTTCGTCAAATTCTTTTACTTTTTCTACATATAACCATTTAAAAATTTGTTCCGCTCTAAATGGTTTCTCCCCTAAGAGTTTTAACTCTTCTTTTAAATCTTCTAAGTTATAATCTTTTATATTTTTCATTTTATATTTTTTGTTTCATTCCTTCCAAATGTGTAAATTCAGTTTAATTTTTATCCCTAAAATTTCACTTTTATTACACATTACTACTAGTAATATTTATACCATAAAGTATATACTTTTTCAATAGTTTTAATATAAAAAAGCCTTACTTATTATCGCTAATAAGCAAAGCCGTAAGTATTATCTATTTACATATCTTCATCGTCGTCTTGTTCTTCATCATATTCGTCTTCATCACTATCTCCACATCCATGGCAACCATCACAGTGTCCTAAGCAGCAATCGTCTTCTCCATCATTCCAGTCTAATTCTATTACATTATTACATTCTGGGCATCTAACTTCATTTTTAATTTCATCAATATCAGATAAGTCAACTACAAATTCATGGTTGCAATAAGGACATATTATTTCAAAATCATAAGATTCCTCATCCTCGTCATCGTCATAAATGTCATCTTCTATTTCATCTACCATACTTTGAATTTTGTTTATTCTACTATCTATATTATTTTGTCTTTCCTCTATCATTTTTATTCTATTTTCAGTTTGACTTGTTACCCTGTCAAATTCATTAATCAATTCTGTTGTTAAATTTAAAACTTTCTCTTTAACAATATTTCTTTCTTCTTCGTTTGAAATACTATTTTCTATCTCGTTAATAATTTTATTAATATTTTCACCTAAAGTTGACATATGTTAACTCCTCTTTTCTTTTTATTTTTTATATTATATACATATTTATATGCATATATACATCTTAATTTTAAAATCGCTCTTACATTTTTCTTATGTAAAAGCGATAAGTATTTTTTATTAAACTCTTTCCATGTAGTCTCCAGTTCTAGTGTCTATTCTTATAACATCTCCTATGTTTATAAATAAAGGTACTGATACTTCATATCCATTTTCTAATGTTGCTGGTTTTCCAGATGTTGTTGTTGTGTTTCCACTAAATCCTGGTTCTGTATATGTAACTTCTAATTCTACGAACATTGGAGGCTCTACTGAAAATACATTTCCTTTATATGAAAGAATTTTTACATTCATATTTTCTTTAATATATTTTAAGCTATCTCCTAATTGTTCTTTGTTTAATGGAATTTGTTCATATGTTTCGTTATCCATAAAATAGTATAATCCACCATCTTCATATAGGTATTGCATTTCTTTCTTTTCTATTTCTGCTCCTGGATATTTTTCTGATGGGTTAAATGTTTTTTCTATAACTGCTCCTGATATTACATTCTTTAATTTTGTTCTAACAAAAGCTGAACCCTTTCCTGGTTTTACGTGTTGGAATTCAACTACTTTAAATACGTTTCCGTCCATTTCAAATGTTGTTCCGTTTCTAAAATCTCCTGCCATATATACTTCTGCCATTTGTATATCTCCTTTCAAATTTTTATTTCTTTTTTTAGCTTTATTAATATTAGCATATTTTTACAGCAAAATCAAGTAGTTTTGGCGTTTTTCTATTATCCTTTACTATGTTTGCTAAATTATTGCATATTGTGACAATACAAGTATTAGGATAAAATAGTTATAAAAACAAATACGAAACTAAGATTTCTAGTTCTTAATTTCGTATCTCTATAGTAATAGCTTTACATATTTTTATTATTTTCAAGTTTTAGTTATCTATAATAATCCATTGCCCACTCGAATTTTTTCCAGATGTTTTTAGTGTTTTCTTTAAGTATATAACTGGTCTAACACCTGTTTTAGAATATTCATATTGATTACAATAACTTGAATCTCCTAAGCCAACATAGTTTGCGCTTATTCCTCCATTTTCCACATGTGATATGCAAAATGTTATAAACGTCCTATTAGAATATACCTCCATATTTTTTCCACTTATCCAGTAGTTTATATTTGCATTATCAGCTGTATTTCTAAATAAAAGTTTATATATCATCGTAGAAGAGTTTAAATATGTACTTGCCGTATATCCATAATATGTATGCCTATATGTTCTAGTTGTTGCTGTTGCTATATTGTTTGAGGCTGACAATGACGGTGCTTGGACATTTCTGCTAAAAGTTTCTCCATTAGTTGGTGTATATCCCACATAACTATCTATCTCTGTAAGTTTTATACTTCTTGCACCTGTCCCAGAAATTGTATAATTTTGTTTTCCACTATATTCATCTCCATTATATCCTGTAAAGCTTTTACTTGTATCTGCACCTGTTCCATATCCATATATTGCACAAATTCTATCTAATTGTTCCATATTATATAAATATGCTTTCGCACCTTTAAAATAGAACAGACTTGCACTATCTGGTGATATTGGAGCTTCACTTATTAATATTACTTCTCCTGTAGATGTATTTTTACTAAGTACTCGCCATTTTAAATTATTGTTTGACGTGTATGTTTGATTTCCATGTCCATTTGCACTAGAAGTATATGCATGTGTTCCAGGCTGATATGCCACATAATCTCCAACTGCCACTTGTGATACTAGTGTTGGATATGATACTGTAACATTACATGTAGCCGTTTTATTTCCATCTACAGTTGTTGCTACAATGTTAGCAGTTCCTGGTGCCTTTGCAGTAATTGTAATTGCTGTACCACTGGTTGTTTGTTCTGTGCTTACAGTTGCCACACTAGCATTACTACTTGACCATTTAATATTTTTATTATATGCATCACTTGGAGTTATGGTAGCTTTTGCAGTCGTTGTATTTCCTACAATTAAGCTTGCTGTTGTTTTATCTAAAGAAACCCCTGTAACCGCTATTGTTGTTGTAGTTTTACTTTGTTTTTCACTTATATTTCCAGCTTCATCCTTTACCCAAATATTATATGTTGTATTTTGTTTTAATCCAGTAAGCGTTTTTTCTAATTTTAATGTACTTGTGCAACTATCAAAACTTGTTGGAGTATTGTTGTCTGTTGTTACTTTGTACCCTATTATTCCACTTGCATTATCTGTTGCTGTAAAGCTTATAGCTGTAGCTGTTGCACTAGCATTAGTTATCTTTGGCTTTTCAATATCTATTTTGCTTACCTCTCCTACTGCGTAAGTTCCTCCATTTGTTCCATCATATAAACGTACATATATATATCCATTTGCTGTAAACTCTTGTGTTGCCTTGCTTTCCCAATTTGTTGCATCTTTACTTGTTTGTAATGTATAGCCTGTTGGTATTGTTGTTTTTAAACTTGCTGTTACTGTTACTTTTCCATTTGTCCATTCTGATGGACTATATGTAAAGTTTATGTCTGCTTGTGTTACTCCTGTTGCTTCATCTGTTTTTATTGTTACTGGTTCACTCACATTCTCTGCTTTATCTTTTAGCCATACATAGTATTCCGTTTTTTGTAATCTTTCTCCTATTGTTATATTATTTAATGCTTTTGTATTATCTACAGCTATAAAATTTGTTGGTT
The DNA here is from genome assembly GCA_934153805.1 of uncultured Clostridia bacterium. GTDB lineage: Bacteria > Bacillota > Clostridia > TANB77 > CAG-508 > UMGS1663. The sequence goes on from CAKPFO010000009.1 coordinate 27,803, forward strand.
CTACCTTTATAGTTGTTACTGTATACCCTATTATTCCACTTGCATTATCTGTTCCGCTAAATGTTATACTATTTGATGTTGCTGATGTAGTTGTTACAATTGGAGCATCCTTATCTATTTTGGTCACTTCTCCTACTGCATAATTTCCTCCATTAGTTCCATCATATAAACGTACATACATATATCCATTTTCTGTGAATTCTTGTGTCGTTGTATTTTCCCAATTGATCATATCTTTACTTGTTTGTAATGTGTAGCCTTCTGGTATTTCTATTTTTTCATTTACTGTTACTACTATTTTATCTTTTGTCCAGTCATTTGGATTATAGGTGAATTCTAGGTCTGCTTGTGTTAGCTCGGCTACAGTTACTGTTCTTATTACATTTGTTTCACTTTCTGCTATTCCATTTTTGTTTTCTACTTCTATTTTTATTTTAAACTCTCTATTTTGCTCTAGTCCTGTAAATATATATTCTCCAGTTTTATTTGTTTCTTTCTTTTTATATTCTTCTCCACTTGTTACATCTTTTATATAAAATCTGTATTCTCCTCCATCTACTCTTGTTGCATCTACTTTTACCTCTATTGAACTCGTTGTAGATTTTGTATTTACGCTCTTTATTTTTGGTAATAACTTTCCTGCTTTTCCTTCATACTCTAGTCCTATGCTTCCATCATCTTTTTTTGCTACTGTATATATGTACTTGTTATCTACTAGTATTGTTTTTATATTACTATCTGCTGTGTCTTCTATATCACTTTCATCTATCATTCCTTGGTCTACTAGATATTTTAAATAATTTTCTAAGGTCATGTTTTCTCCACCTAAAGCTAATCGTGCATCCAATTGCTTTAATTCTAGTCTTTCTTTTATCTCTGCTGCTTCTTGCATTTCTTTGGCTTTAATTGCCTTTGTGAATATTCCATTCTCTCCTACTGTAGCATTTATAGATATACCTGCAACAACAATTAATACCACTATTGTTACTATTAGTGCAATTAGTGTTATACCTTGAGCATTATTACTTTCTCTGTAATTCTTTTTGTTTAATTTTATGTATTTTTCAATAATATTTTGTTTTATCCTTTTCATATGTTGTTTTTCTCCTTCTATTTTTTCACTACTCTAAAGTCATATATTCCAACATAATCTTGTTGCATAGATGTATTTAATTGTGTGCTCTCTCCTACTTTTAGTGGTGAAATTATTCCTGGTACTGTTGCTATCTCTGTTCCATTTTTATCTAGTAGTACTATGTTTATTAACATTACTTGTGTTTCTATGCTTCCAGTATTTTTTACATCTGCTAGCAATACAGATTGTCCATTTTTATTCGTTAATTGAATATTTCCTATTTCTAAATTATCTAACTTTTTGGTTTCTTTTAATTTTGTACTTGTATTTAATTTTGTTCCATCTTCTAAAACTTGTACATATTCTTGAGTATTTGTTCCTAACTGTTCTGTATTTTCTTTTACAACCTCTTTCTTACTATTTTTTACTATTAGTACTATTATAAGCAACACTGTTATTGCCACTAACACTAATATCCATTTTTTTTCATTTCTTTTCATACCTAATTCCTCCAATTTCTTTATTTTTATATATTCTTATTACACTTTACAAATTCATACTTTTATTACAATTTACAAATTCATGTTTTTATTACAATTTACAAATTCAAATTTTTACTTCCACACATTTCACTATTAAATTTTCCTATTTCTAGCTTTACCACTTTTTATAATCTCTACTATATTCAAATTCACGTCCCTGACAGAAAATTTTATTCATAAAATTTTCTGCGACTCAAGTAAATTGATTATTTTAATTATAAATTAAGACTAGTGGGGACCGCTTTAGTCTATGTCAATGCGCCAGCATTTTACATAGACTTAAGTGGGGAAGGCTTAATTTATAATTAAAACAATCAATTTACCCCACTGCACACCAAAAATTATACACAACAAAAAAAGACAGAAAAAATCTACTAATTTTGCATAACACAAAAAAGCAGATTATTTCTATCTCTACTCTCATCTATTTTTATTTCATTTAAACTATCTGTGTGTGTGTGTGTGTGTGTGTGTGTGTGTGTACAGCCACAACGGTTTTAGCTTTCGTCATTTTTTAGTTTCTCCTTTGTTTCTTTCTCTTGTAATTATAATACCACAGTAAAATTTTAGTGTCAATTGAATCTAAAATATTTTTTATTCTAGTTTCAACTAACACTACAGTTATTTACTACATTTCACTAATTAAATTATTTCTCTGAATATTTTTACTTATTAGTCATAAAAATCTATAAAAAATTTAAATTACACACTATAAAAGGACACCCTAATTATTAAGGTGCCCTTATAAGGATTAATGAAACTATTGTGGTTGCTGCATTCCTTTTAACTGTGCTTCAGTTACTTCCTTAAGTTCTTCGCCAAAAGTAATGAACTGGTCCTTGCAGAAAGCTCCGAACCCGCGTAAGATATTGTCTTTGATGACTACACGAACGGCCTTGTCCTTCAATTTTTCAATCCGATATGTATTCGTATATTCCATCAGTTTGACCAGCATCTGAATATCTATCGAATCATTAAGTACGAAACCCCTGTCGCAACGGCCATATTGACCACTAAAAACTACTTTTGCGAACAGCAGATCCTTTTGTTGCCTAACTACAGTTACATCACAAATCATTGCATTTTCAATTTTCATGAAATAGTCCTCCTTAGCTATACTTTCTGTACTATTGTAACTATTTTTATCTTACCACAAGTCAATATCAATGTCAAGTATTTATGTTAATTTATGGTAGTAAAAATCTCAACATAACTAGAGAACTAAGAAATAGTTATAAAATAGACAAATAAAAGATTTAAAATCCTGTAAAATCCTGAATTTTGCTTGCCTTTCTGTCATGGACAGTTTATAATTGAATTAATAAAACATTAGTGTCCGTTCTGAAAAGAACGTAATCATCATTAATATTAAAGAAGCACTGTTTACAATCAGTGCTTCTTTCTCAATTTTACATCTTTTCCTAAAGCAGTAGTAAACTTTACTATATATACGATATTTTAAATAATAGTCGTTTAAATTAATTTTATATTTTCCTTTTGTTATTCAATAAAATCAAAACATAAATTGTTCTTTCTTCTAAAAATGCATTTTTAGAATTGGCTGGAATAGGTAAATTTACAATAGGCTTAATATGATGAAACATTATTTACACTACTGTTTATCAACAATAATGTATTCTCTACTAGATTTTGTTAAGTTTTCAGAACCTTCTTTTCCTATAAGGACAGTATCTTCTATCCTTACTCCAAATTTACCTGGAATGTAAATACCTGGTTCATTTGTTATTATCATTCTTTCTTTTAAATTATTATCATTTCTTCCACTAATTACTGGGCATTCATGTATATCTAATCCTACTCCATGTCCTAAGGCATGAATTAAGTCATAGCCATGCATTCTAAAATCATTTTCTACCATTTTAGATAATATCTTTATTTTTGCTCCTTCTTTTAACTCTTTAAAAGTTTGCAACTGATTTTTTAAAACTAAATCATATACTTTTTTTACCTCTTCTGGTACATATCCTACAAAAATAGTTCTTGTCATGTCTGAGCAATATCCATTATATTTGCATCCGAAATCTAATGTAATTACATCTCCTAGGTCTATCTTTTTATCTGTAGGAACAGCATGTGGCTTAGACGAATTCTTTCCTGAAGCTACTATTGGTTCAAAAGATATTCCATCTGCTCCATTTAGTTTAAAATATCTTTCTATCTCTAAAGCGATTTCTTTTTCTGTCATTCCAACTTTTATATAATTTATTAAATGTTCAAAACATTTATCTGTTATTTCACAAGCTTTTCGCGTATTTGCTATTTCATCTTCATCTTTTACCATACGTTGCATTTCTATTATTTTCTCGGTTTCTTGCATATTGTTTATTTTATATACATGCATATACTCCTTATATTTTGCATAAGTTACATAGTCTTCTTCAAAGCCTACATTCTCACAAAACAAGAAAAAATTTTCATATTCATCTTTTGAAAAATCTTTAAATTCATGTACTATTATTCCATCATCTACAGTTAAAACATTTTGAACTTCTTCTATATATCGCCCATCTGTTAAAAATATATTTTCTTTTCTAGTTAGTAGCAATACTCCCTCTGCTACTATATCTGTTAGATATCTAATGTTAGTAGGATTTGTTATAATCATTCCTTGCATATCTAACATTTTCATTTTTTCCCTTATACACTTTATTTTACTATTCATAGAAAACTCCCACTTTCTAATCTTACTTTACATATGTTCCTTGATACATTCCTAGGGTAAATATTTTTAATAAAACAAATAGCAACATTTCAAATGGTACTATCATAACTATAAAACTTGCCATTACTATAAAAGGTCCAAAAGGTATGTATTCATCTGTCTTCTTTACTTTAGTTACTATTAATATTATGCTTATAACAGCTGCTAATAAAAATGCTATTACTGAAATTACAACAATGTTCATATTTCCAAAGAAAAGTCCTATGGCTCCCATAAATTTTACATCTCCAAAGCCCATTGCTTCTTTTCCAGCAATCAATCCTCCTATTAATGTAATTACTAAAAATATTCCTGCTCCTATTAATCCCCCTTGAATCAAACTCCAAGCTAATTGTGGATTATATAGTCCTTGTATAAATGTAAAGATTAATCCTGTTTCAAAAATTGTTAAGTTCAGTCTGTTTGGAATAATTTGAAGCCTATAGTCAATAACAAATGCTGATATTAACATTGGTGTTAATATCATATATTTTATCAAATCTAGTCTAGATACTATATTGTCATTCCATCCTATAAAATATAATAGTGCTATATATATTATAGCTGTAGCAAATGATGATATATACTTAATTTTCATGTTTGGTAAATATATTGTAAAAAAATCTTTTGAAAATACTTTTTTATATTCTGGTAGTCTGCTGTTACACCAGTCTGTAAATTGTCCTACAAATAGTCCTATAACTCCCACTATTACATAGTAAATTATGTTTATATTATTTATGTACATTTATTTTACCTCTTTCGTTTTTAAATATTTGTTTATTACAAAATTTTCTAATGGTCTTTTTATTTTAGTAACTAATAAATCCTTTTCTTCTATAGGCTTTACTAATATTGAGAACATTTTTAATCTGTTTGCTCCTAAAACATCTGTAAATATTTGATCACCAACTGCTGCTATATTTTCATTTTTTTCATCTAATAGCTTTATTGCCTTTTTTAGTCCACATTTAAATGGTTTTTTAGCAAAATAAAAATATGGTATTTTTAGTTCATTTGCAACCATTTCTACTTTATCTTTTTTATTTGTATTAGAAACTATACAAAATTTTATTCCTTGATTTTTTAAATCTTCACACCATTTAGCTACTCCTTTTGGAATGTTTCTATAAAAATCTATTAAAGTGTTATCTACATCTAAAATTAGAGCTTTTATATGGTTTCTTTTCAAAAAATCTATATCTATATCTTTTACGCTATCTTTATACTCATTTGGATATAAAATCATTTTTTTCCTCCCATTATTTTTCACATTTATATTATCAATATGTATTAAATTTGTCAAGAGGACATTTTATACTAAAGTAGCCTTTGTAACTAGTTTTCTTCTAGCTACAAAGGCCTTTTTTCCATATACTATTAAATCTTCCTCATTACAGAAAATATTATTTACAAAATCTATGATTTCCTATTGTTACAGTCATTGGTCTTGACCATATCCATTTATTGGTTGCAGTTGATGGATTAAAATAGTATATTGCTCCATATGATGGGTCCCATCCGTTTAAAGCATCTTGTGCAGCTTTAATTGCAGTAGAGTTTGGCGACATATTTATTTGACCATCCTTTACTACATCAAATGCTCCTGACTGATATATTACGCCAGATATGGTATTGGGAAAACTTGAACTCTTTACTCTATTTAATACAACTGCTGCAACAGCTACTTGCCCTGTATATGGTTCTCCTCTTGCCTCTCCATATACGAGTCTTGCTAGCAAATTCAAATTACTAGAACTTGAAGATGAACTCGAACTAGATGAAGATGTAAATATTCCCATCGCTTCTAATGTTTTTTTGCCAGCTATTCCATCTACTGTTAATCCATTTTTTCTTTGAAAATATTTTACTGCTGCTAGTGTCTGACTCCCATATATTCCATCTATACTTCCATTATAATATCCCCATCTTTTTAATTTAGTCTGTATTTGTGTGACCTCACTACCTCTTGAACCATACTTTGAAAGTGCTTCTATTTGTTGGCTTCTTATAAAGATATTGTAACTTAAAAATATTATAAATAATATTGAAATTATTATTATTGGTTTTACATTCTTTTTTAATTTTATAAACATATAAACACCTCTTTGGAAATTATTTTCTCCAAATTTGGCTAATTTATACAAATTAAACACCATCTTCTATCATATTAAATTTTCACTCCTTTGGAAATGATATACAACCGATTACATTTTTTTACATTTAAATTGCTGTCTTTATTAATTTTACAAACAATGGTGCTGGTTTATCTGGTCTTGATTTAAACTCTGGATGAAATTGAGAAGCTACAAAAAACGGATGATTCTTTAATTCTACTATTTCTACCAAGCTTCCATCTGGGGACGTTCCAGACGCTATTAAACCTGCTTCTTCCATTTGCACTTTATACCCATTATTATATTCAAAACGATGTCTATGTCTTTCGTTTATTTCTTTTTGATTATATATTTTTTCAGCTAAGCTATTTGCTTTTATTACACATGGATAGCTTCCAAGCCTCATTGTTCCACCTTTTCTTTTTATATCTTTTTGGTCATACATAATATGAATAACTGGATTTTTACACATTGGATCAAATTCCTCAGAATTTACATTTTCTAGTTTCAATACATTTCTTGCAAATTCTATTACTGCCATTTGCATTCCTAAACATATTCCTAAAAATGGAATTTTATTTTCTCTTACATATTTTATAGTTTCTATCATTCCTTCTATTCCTCTGCTTCCAAATCCTCCTGGAACTACAACTGCCTTCATACCTGATAATAACTCTTTTACATTTTTTCTTGTAACTTCTTCTGAATCTATATATTTAATATTTACTTTAACTCCATTTTCAAATCCTGCATGTCTTAAACTTTCTGCCACTGATAAATATGAATCTTCTAGTCTTACGTATTTTCCAACAATTGCCACATCTATTTCTTTTTGCATAGCATTATGAATTTTTTCTATCATTTGTTCCCATTCTTTATTATTTGCTTCTATGTTATCTAATCTTAGATGCTCACAAACTACTTTTGCTAAGCCTTCTTCCTCTAGCATTAATGGTACCTCGTATAAACATGATGCTGTCCTATTGGCTATTATATTTTCTTTTCTAACATTACAAAATAAAGCCATCTTTTCTCTTAAATTATCTGGTATTTCCGTTTCAGACCTACATACTAATATGTCTGGCTTAACTCCTAAAGATTGCAATTCTTTTACTGAGTGTTGTGTTGGTTTAGATTTTAATTCATTTGATCCATGTATGTAAGGAAGCAAAGTAACATGAATATACGCAACATCTTCTGGTTTATTTTCTATTCCTACTTGTCTTATCGATTCTATTAAAGAAAGTCCTTCTATATCTCCAACTGTTCCTCCTAATTCGGTTATTACTATATCTATATCACTATCTTTGAATGCATAAATTCTTTCTTTTATAGCTCCTGTTACATGAGGTATTACTTGTACAGTTTTTCCTAAGTAGTCTCCCCTTCTTTCTCTATCTAACACTTCTTGATAAATTTTTCCCATTGTTACGCTAGAATTTTTTGTTAGATTTTCGTCTGTAAATCTTTCATAATGTCCTAAATCTAAATCTGTTTCTGCTCCATCATCTGTTACAAATACCTCTCCATGTTCATATGGACTCATTGTTCCTGGATCTACATTTATATATGGGTCAAATTTTTGATTTACTACTTTATACCCTCTGTTCTTTAAAAGTCTACCTAATGATGCTGCAGTTATTCCTTTTCCTAATCCTGATACAACTCCCCCTGTTATAAAAATATACTTTGTTCCCATATTACTCCTCCTTACTAATTGTTACAACTCACAACTTGTAAAATATTTTTATCAATTTTTTAATCGAAGACTAGAATACTGCTAATTGTGTAGTTGCTAATCTAAAAACAAAAAAAGATTGAAAAAAACTTTCCGAAAAATTCGGTTTTTTTTCAATCTATCTTTAACTTATTTTTTATAATATTATCACTAGTTATTTTCAAAGTCAATAACTAAATTATATTTTTATCCATTAATTTGTTTTGCAACTTCTTCGGCAAAGTTTTCTTCTTTCTTTTCTAATCCTTCACCTTTTTCAATTCTTGCAAATCTTACAATTTTAGCTCCTGCAGCTTCAACCATTTTTCCTACTTTTTCATCTGGATTTTTAACAAATGGTTGCTCTACTAAACATATTTCTCCATAGAATTTTCCAATTCTACCTTGTACCATTTTTTCTGCTATTTCAGCTGGTTTTCCTTCGTTCATAGCTTGAGCTTTTAAAATTTCCATTTCTTTTTCTACTCTATCTTGTGGTACAGCTTCTCTATCTAAGTATTCTGGTTTTGCAGCTGCTATTTGCATGCATACATCTTTAGCAACTTCTTCTGTTCCATTTTCCATTTCTACTAGAACTGCGATTTTTCCATCACCATGGATATATTTTTCTATCATACCTGTTGATGTTTCAAATCTTTCAAATCTTCTAATTGACATATTTTCACCGATTGTTGCTATTTTGTTTGTTAATACTTCTCCAACTGTTTTTCCTGCTTCAGCTATAGATTCTTGATTTAATAAATCTTCTACTGTTGCTGGATTTTTCATAGCTACTTGTTTTGCAACATCTGCTACAAAGCTTCTAAATTCTTCATTTTTTGCAACGAAGTCTGTTTCTGCATTAACTTCTACTACAGCTCCTACTTTTTTATCATCTGAAATATATGCTGCTGCTAATCCTTCTGCTGCTATTCTTCCAGATTTTTTTGCTGCTTTTGAAAGTCCTCTTTCACGTAATAATTCAATTGCTTTTTCTTCATCTCCGTTAGTTTCTGTTAAAACCTTTTTGCAGTCCATCATACCTGCACCTGTTTTTTCTCTTAATTCTTTTACTTGATTTGCTGTAATCATGATTTATCCTCCTTTTTTAGAGGTTAGAGGTTGAAAATTTAATAATAATTTATTATCTTTTTCTTTACACCTTTTACCTTCTTTATTTACATTTTATTTATAGAAGTCTAACTACAAAAAAGGATAGAGCAGATAAAGGCTCTACCCTTTTCATTTATTACTATTCTTCTATAGTTTCTTCACTTGCTACAACTTCTTCAATGCTTTCTGGTTCTTCTGTAGTATTTTCTACTACTTCGTCCATAGATTCTCCTTGTCTTCCTTCGATAATTGCGTTTGCCATTGTATCTGCTATTAATTTTACAGCACGGATAGCGTCATCATTTCCTGGAATTGGGTAATCTAAATCTTCTGGGTTGCAGTTTGTATCTATTAAACCAACAACTGGTATTCCTAATTTTTTAGCTTCTAATATTGCTATTCTTTCTTTTTTAGGATCTACTACAAACATAACTCCTGGAATTTCTTTCATTTCTTTAATTCCACCTAAGTTCTTTTCTAGTTTTTCCATTTCTTTCTTTAATAGAATAACTTCTTTTTTAGGTAATACATCAAAAGTTCCATCTTCTTGCATTCTTTCTAATTCATTAAGTCTTTCTACTCTTTTTCTGATTGTACCAAAGTTTGTTAACATACCACCTAACCATCTTTGATTAATGTAGTACATACCGCTCTTTTCAGCAGCTTCTTTCATACATTCTTGAGCTTGTTTTTTTGTTCCTACAAATAGAAAAGTTTTTCCCTCTTCTGCTTGTTCTCTCATGAAGTTATATGCTTCATCAATTTTTTTAGATGTTTTTTGTAGATCTATAATGTGAATACCATTTCTTGCTTGGAAAATGTATTCTGCCA
>CAKPFO010000010.1 GCA_934153805.1 uncultured Clostridia bacterium
ATCTGTGTGTGTGTGTGTGTGTGTGTGTGTGTGTGTGTGTACAGCCACAACGGTTTTAGCTTTCGTCATTTTAAAGTTTCTCCTTTGTTTCTCTTTCTTGTAATTATAATACCACAGTAAAATTTTAGTGTCAATACGCTTATTCTTTAATTTTATTTGATACTGTTAAATCTTAAACACCCGGTAAAATTTTTTTCTTCTCATTTTGATATTTTATATTTCAATTATTCTTCTAAATTGATCATCACTATATTTTTTTATATCTAAAATATTTAACATATCATATTTATTTTTTACTTTTTCAAAATATTCTTTTATATCCTCTTTATTCATTATATTATTTGAATTTTCTGTTGGTAGTAAACCTTTTCTAGCATTTATCCATGGTGTTTCATAATGAGACATCTTTTCTAAAGCTTTTCCATTATAATATCCAAAATATTTTATTATTGCATTAAGAATCTCTCTTTTCTCATCTACTATAGTATCTTCAATGTCATAATCTATATCAATACAAATATTAGCTGATTTAAATTCTTTATACTTTTCATATATATTAACATATACAGGTCCGTGAACCCATGCTTGGCAATCGTCTTCAAATAAAAATTTTCCAAAAAAAGCTTTATAGAAGCCTTGCGCATAATATAAAATTTTTTGTAATGCTAAAGGCGTAATTTCTTTTCCTATAACAATAATATATTCTGCAATCATGTCTATATCGGTATTAATACTATTTTCAAACGTTCTCTTTTTTAGTTCACTAATAGCATCTTTAACATTATTATAAGCTCTTTCGGTGATTAAGTTCTTATTTTCATCTATTAGTCTACTCATATATTCATGATTATTTAAAATTTTATATAATTGCTCTGAATAAATTTTTGATGGTACATCTCCATTTAAATACCTTATTAATGTAACCTCTCCCCATCCTAGTAATTTAGATAGTGGCTTTTTACCTATTTTATATTTACTTAGTATTCTATTAATTTCTTCTGTTGTAATAATATTTTCTTCATTTCTATAAACCTTATCAATTCTATTTATATTTTCATCATTAATTTCATTTGAACTAATCTCTTCTCCACAGTTTTTACAATAACCTATTAATCTTTTATAATTATACTCTTTTCCTTTTATTTCAATACTATCATCAATTTCTTTTACTTCATATTCAACTAAACTATTACATTTTTCACAAAACCCTTTATTCATAACTGATTCACCACCTTATAAAAATAATTTTTTAATACTTTTCTCCGGCTTATGAAATGAAACTATTACTATAAAATCATCTTTTTTTCTAGCAATTTTTATATATACTTCAACGTTTTCTATTGTTCCCCAATTATCTAATTCATATTCTCTACAAAAAAAGTATAACCTTTCTTGTGGATCATTATAATTATCTGCTGAGTAACAAAAATCATTTGCTTCTAATTTTATTAGCATTTGCTTTTGTTTATTCTTAGTTAGACCATATTCAAGAATAAATCTTCTATTTTTTTCATTCTTTTCAGTTGTACATATCATAAACTTTCCCGCATTTACACTGCTTTTTACTGCTTTTAAATATTCTTCTATTTCTTCTTTTGTATGATTCGTATACTTTGAAGTATCATTTGACATTTTAAACCCCTTTCTTTGGCTTATTTCCTCCTTTTTTAGTATCATTTGATACTATTTTACTATTTTTTTATTAGTTTGTCAACTATTTTGATACCTTTTCATATATTTTTTAACTTTACCAAATCTTTAAAATAGAAATTTAGCATTTTTTAAAGCCTTTTCTTTAACGAAAAGGCTCTAAAATTTTATATCATAATTATTTCTGTTCCATTTTTTATATTGTTTTCCTTAACATTTAAATTCATATCATATGGTTTAGCAGAATTTTTATCATATAGCATAGGCATCTGTTTTGGAGTGTAATAACCACCACACAACTCATTAACGGATTTTTCTAATAATCTTACTATGTTATATATTTTTTTATTTATTGGTAGCCACATGTCATATTCTTTTTCTATTATAGGAACATATAATTTTATTAAAACTTTATTCATTCTTATCACCGTTTTCTTTCATTTCTATCAATTTAATCAATGTCGCTATACCTTGATTAATTGAATATCCAAAACTTCTTCCACAATTATTTACTATTTGTTTTCTATCAGAAATTATACTTATTAGATATTGGCTATCTACACCATTTCCTACCCATATTCCATTATCTTTTGTAACAAAGTTCTTATACCATTCGTCATATTCATGATTTTTTAATTTGTTGGCATTATCTACAAAGATAAAATTACAATTTTCTAGCTCGTCTGCTTTTTTTAGGGTATCTTTAAATGTAAATTCAAAGTTATTGTTAATATCATCAAAATCACTTATGAACCTATCAACTCCTATAATAACACATACTATTTGCTTGTCTTGCTTTTCATCTAATGTAGTTATCACATTATTATACTCTTCTGCTATATTTGCTTTTCTACTAGATATTACTTTTTCTGCATCGAATATATTAACTTCTACATTTTTTAGTTCTAGCATCTGCTGTAAAACATACGTTGTAAATTGTGCTGCATCTTCTATATTTCTAGCCGAAATTATATTAATTAAATTCTTTTTAAAATTATAGTTGCATAATCTTAAATCCTTTTTTACAATTCCTATAGGCACGTTAGCTAAATCTTTCAAATATTCTTTTACATCACTTAACAAAATTTGATCTGGTATAGTAGGAACATTATTAGCAACAGTTGTATTCTTTTTGTTTAATTCTTCAATAGTTTCTTTTACAAATACATTGTAACTTTCTGCTTCACATATTTTTGCGGTTTGGAATTCATAGACTTCATCTTTATCCATGCTTACCAATCCTCTTCCAAAAATACTAGAAGGTCTTTTCTTACCAACTTTCTCAAATATATTTAAATAGTCATCCTGATTATTTAATTGTAATGCTATTCTTTGTTTAAAGTTTTGAGCTAAACGATATCTCATATCATTGTAATTACTTATAGTTACTACAAACACAATTCCACATTTTACACCTTCTCTAGTTAAGGTAATGAAAAGGTCATCATATTCATTTTCATATACTTCTGCAAAAGCCTCATAGTTATTCATAGTTACTACTATTAAAGGCATCTTTTTACCGCTTGTCTTTAAATATAAATTATAGTCTCCATTGTACTCTGATAATTCGTCTTTTCTAGTCTTTATTTCTCTTTGCATCATATCAAAGAATCTTCTAAGTTTTTCTTCATCATTTATAAATACGGTATCCCCAACATGATTATCATTATTATATATTTTAAGTGCTTCTGTACCAAAATCTAAAACATACAATTGTACTTCATCAGATGAATATGTAGTAATTAAATCATATATCATTGTACTTAAAAGAGTTTCTTTTCCACTTTCCGCATTACCATAAATGACAAAGTTTCCTTGATTGAAATTCATATCAACAATTCCTTGTCTTTGATTGTAAGGGTCATCAAACTCTCCTATAATTGCCTGTACCGCATTTTTATCTTTCTTTACATTGTATTTTTTCTTTATATCTTTTACAAAAATAGTTTCTTCTATATTGTCTAACCATAAATTTTCTGCCTTAATATTATTTTGCTTTGCAATGTCATTTAAATATTTAACAATATTTGTTAATTGTTCACCTTGGTTGCTTACATATTTTTGATTATTGTCATCTATTTGTTTTATCGTAACTCCTATATTAGAGATGAATTGTAGAGAATTGTCCACCTTTTTTTCTGTAACATCTGATGGGAAATATGGTGCTCCAGACCATGCAGATTGTCCTAATGTAAAGTACTCATCATTACCCACTTGCATATAGAACTGTCCTGCTCTTTTTAAGAAAGCTGCATCAGGTTTCTTTATAACATCTGTACTGTCTTCTTTGTCTTGTACCTTTAGACAAATAGCAAATTTACTATTACTACGTATTTGATCATTAACAATTCCTGCTGGCTTTTGTGTTGCCAAAATCAAATGAACACCTAAACTTCTTCCTATTCTAGAAACACTCATTAATTCATCCATAAAATCTTCTTGTTGTTGTTTTAATTCTGCAAATTCATCACATATAATTAATAAATGTGGAATAGGTGTTTTTACAACCCCTTCATGATACAATTTTTGATATTTATATATATCTATAGTTCCCTCATCAGTCATATTTCTTGCTTCATTAAATAATATTTGTCTTCTTCTTAATTCAGACTGTATAGATGCTAAAGACCTTTGCAATCCTATTGTATCAATATTTGTTATTGTACCAACTAAATGTGGTAATTTTATATCTCTTTTTTGGAATGCTCCTGCTAATCCTCCACCTTTATAGTCTATTAATATAAAGTTTAAATCATCTGGATGATAATTTACTGCTAGAGATAATATGTATGTAATAATAAATTCAGATTTTCCTGAACCAGTGCTTCCTGCAATTAATCCATGAGGTCCATGAAATTTTTCGTGAATGTCTAGTACTACTGGCATTCCTGAACTATCAATACCTATAGGTGCTTTTAGTGATAGTGTCGAATCATTTTTGTTCCATCTTTCTAAAGCATTTAATTGTTCTATTAAGCCTACGTCATACATTTCCAAAAAAGTATAAGTATTAGGTAGTAAATTACTTCCTGTCATATTATATCTAATTGGAATATTTGAAACCGTACTAGATAATTTATTAAAGAAAAATTCCACTGAGTCGTCAAAAATTATTTTTTGTTGGTTAGTTGAAGATATCTCGTTTTGGAATATTATTCCATTCTTATTGCTTTCTAAATCAATAAATGTTTTACATTGATTTGGCAACTGCATTAAATCATTTGTAATACATAATAGGCTAAATCCAACATTTATTCTTGCTTTTAACATTTCCGTTATTATTTTCAAATTCTCTATTTTTTTATAATCATCTGTTATTATCAAATAGTATGGTGAAAATGATTTATAGTTTTTATCTCTATATTGTAAACGATTATTTAATTCTTCTTCTAAATATAAAGATAATTCCTTCATATCATCATAATTATCAGCAAAAAATCTAATTTGTTTAGTATTATTCCATACATGAGGTAACATTTTTACGTATTCCCATTTTTTTAGTTTATCTTCCTTTAATAAAAATACTAATTTTAAATCCTCATAACTATGGAAAGCAATCAACTGAATAATTAAACTTTGAATAAATCTATTCATATTTGCATCTTCATTTGATATTATTGCAGATACATTTTTTTCAGTCAATGATACTACTATTGGAGCTGATTTTAATGTTTTTGACTTGCTTCCTATATCATTTAATATCTCAACTAGATTATCATCTTCCATCTCAAATTTTTCTTCTGGATATTGAATGTCAATTGCTAACGAAATATCTCCAATTCCAAATCTGACATTAAGGAAATCATAATCTTCAATTTTTCTTTCCCATAATCTTGGGCTTTTATCTAATATTATTTTTGCACATTCTTCAGCAGAAACATAATTTTCAAATAATATTGACCTTTGCTTATTCATAATTTTATTTATATAATCACTTTTTGATCTTAGATAGTCTTTATACTTTTTCTGTCTTTTTTCTTCATATTTTTTCTTTCTTTTTCTATCATATTTTAGAGTTAGTATAGGAAACACTATCATACTAATTAGCATTGCAATTGCCGTTATTAAAGAAAATACCGTTTGTTTTGCTGTTGCTGTTCCGGAAATTCTTCCATCTATAGCAGTTACTATTGATACTATCATCATAGCTCCCATAGATAAAGAAGAACCTAAAGTTAATATTAAAGGCATTTCTTGCTGTTCTTGTAAATGTGGCGGTGCATCAATTTTTACTTTTTCTCTTTCTATTACATTTGTTATTCTTGGAGCTCTAGAAAAATAGTCTTCTTCTGAATAAAGTTCTATATTTTCTTCTTCGTTATTTCCACTTATTTCTACTTTGTCTTTTATTAAATTAAAAACTTTATTATCACATATAATTTTGTTCTCTGGAGTATTTATAAATATGCCTTTTCCCATTATAATTATCTTTAGTCCCATTATGAAAATAACATCACCATTTGTTAGGCGAGTTCCCTCAGCAGGCACTGGTTTATTATTTACAAATGTTCCGAAATTCATATCATGATTTTCTATCATCCAACTACCATTATACATATATATACGTGCATGGTCTGACATTACAAATTCATTATTATATATGATATCATTATTTATAGCTCTACCTATTTTAATTTCATTTTTTTCTTTTAATTCAAGATGAAATAAATTGCTATCACAAACAGGAAAACAATATAAAGTAAATAACTCTTCTGAATTTCCAACTCTAATCATATATTTGTCGTATTCTTGTAATAAAGCTCTATCTAACTTTTTAGTATAATCTACTTTAATTTTATTATCTATTAACTGTACAGCTTTTTTATCTATTATTTGAATGCTACCATTGCTAGTTACATACCACTTTCCATTTATACCTTCTATATTAATTAATTTTCTTTCTTTTTCTGAATTATCTGTAAGCCAATAATTACCTATTGCTATTTGTGGTAAAACAATTTTATACATTCTATTTTTTCCTATTAAAGTAACTAACAACAATCTCACCTCTTCCTTTGCTTTTTTATAAATGCTTTCTTTGACAACCATATATTTTTTATAGTTGCCAAAGAAAATATTTATATCTGTTAATGGGGACGGAGATTTCTAACATATAGTATCAAACCTGTCCGTCTCCATTAACACTTATTATCTATATTTTTTGTACAAGTTCATTTAATTTTTCTTTAAATGATTTTTCTTCTTCGTCATCTTCTAATCCCATATGGTATATTTTTTCAATTTGTTCATGATTAAATAAACATGTTTTTGTAGAATCCATATATCCTTCTGGATACATGCAACCACTATAATCCCACATTTTTTTCTTATCTCCGCCTTCTATTGCGCAGAAGCCTGTTATCATAACTCTTTTAGTTCCATTTTTTAACATTACAACTGTACCTATTGGCAAAAATTTTTCTTTCTTTTTCATTATCTTTCATCTCCTCTATTTTTTGCACTTTTCTCAAATTGATATAGCCTTAAGCTTAGACAATTTGGATTATTTTTTGTTATATATTCTAAATCAAGAATAGCTTCTGAAATGAATTTTTTAGCTTGAACTTGATTATATTCTTTTACATCATTTAACAGTTTTTTCATTTCTTCAACATCGTTTTTCATATCAATTTCTGCTTTTACTTTACTTCCACTTAATTGTTTTTTTGCTATATTAAAAATTTCTATTGATTTTTTTCTAATATCATCAAATGCATTATCAACAATTAACGTTTGTTTTATTTCTTCTAGATTTTTTGCTTTAAATTCATTTGCTTTTCTAGTTAAGTCTGATTTTATTGAATTTACATCTTTACTTATAAACATGGAGTTACATTCTAAAATGGCTTTTGCTGTAAAATTCAAGTTTTCTCTAAACGCTTCTACAATCTCTATTCTTTCTGCTTCTTCTATAGGAATTTTTTCTTCAAACTCTTTAGTCAAATTATCAATAGTATTTTCTAATTCTTGTTGCATAGTTTTATCCTCCTATTATCTTATTTTCTAATAAATCAATTAATTTTTCGACATATATATCAGCCTGCTTAATAGCTACTTTATCCTTCACATCACCGCAACCATCAGCAATATCCATATATTTCGTAATTTCATTATAGAAATTGTCATGTCCATATATATTGTTTATAGTATTCTCTAGATATGTTGAATTGTTTGTATAATAGCTAACTGGTATTACATCGTCATACCCTGCTTTTTTTAGCAGTTCTTCAATTCTATTTAAATGTCTAACATTTACGTCATATGCTGTTTTTCCAAAACCTTCTACTCCTGAAATTTTTAATGCTAAACTTTCTGTACAAGCTTCATCTATTCCTCTATTTCCAGTACTTCCTAAATAATGATTAATTTCATGTACAATAGTTTCTACTTCATTAGTTGGTTTAAGAACTACTGTATTATAATATGGTGAGTAAAAAGCATTTACAAAATCTATCACATTTTCGGCAAGGCCACATTCTCTTGCAATATTAGTAAACGCTTCCATATTTTCACAAGCAGTAATACTCTCAAAGGCTTCTGTCAATTTTTCTTCTGTTATACCTAATTTAGAATTATCATTAAAATATTTTTTCATATCATTTTTTGCTATTTCAATTTTGTCGTCCATAGTTAACTCTACTTTTGGATTTTTAGCTTGTTTTACAGAATCGAAAACTTCTCCACCAATTGAACCAATAAGCCCTATTCCTATATCTGTCAACATAGCTTGGCTTCCGCCTCTGTCATTCCATGCCTCTGCTAAGTCTTTATCTTTCATTAACATATCTAAAAGTGTTCTATATGGAGTATCCATAGCATTAAATGCTGTATCATATCCAACTCTCACAACTGATGTTAATATTTTTGACACACCTTCTGGTTTCCATTGTGCAAATTTTCCACCAACATACCATTGTACACCTTCCCAAACTCCATTTGCCACACCATATGTTATACCTTTTATTCCGTTTTTCGCAGTTGTCCATTCTTCTGGCATTTGTCTAATTTGTTTTATCTGTTCAAATTCGTCTTTACCTATAATTCCATCTAAATAATCTTCCTTTATTTGTGACCATTCTTCATCTGTTAAATTTCTAATAGTTGCAAATATTTCTATTTGCTCTTTTGATATTTCACCTTTTTCATACATTTGTTGTAAGCCTTTCCAAGAAGAATCTCTCATTTCTCCCCAAATTTCTTGAGTTGCCTTACCAGCTCCTGCTGTAGCTGCTATAGTAGCAGACACAGCTGTAGAAGTAGCTGTAGATACTGCTGTTGCTCCTGCGCTAGCTCCGTGCCGTTACTGCTGTTGCCCCTGCACTAGCTCCTGTTGCTGCTCCAGTTGCAACTGTTCCTACTCCGCAATGTTAACAACGTTAAAGCTGCTATTCCTGCAACATACCCTACTCCAGATGCTATACCTGGAACAATTCCATCTGATTTAAAAATTTTAGCTGCATTATTATCTAACCATTGTCCTACCTGATTGTTAGCATAGAATCCTTTAAACGCATTATCTACATGTTCTTCTGCAACATATCCCATTACACCTTTCCATAATGCTTTAGTATAAGACTCCCAATTTTGTGTATCTCCATCAACAAGCGCTGACACATAGCTTACTCCATCTGCTACTCCTGTTCCAACACTTAACGCTCCTGTTCCTAGCATTACTATTGCATCAAGCAAAGATTCTGAAAGTTCTCCTACACCTTTTACTAGTCCTATATCTAAATTTACTATAGAAGCTCCTGTTTTCTTAACAAGTCCCCATGCTGGAGTTACTATGTTTTTATATGCAAACTCACATCCATTTGATACTTTAGCGCTTACATACTCTAATTCAGACTCCATTCCAAGTTCATTAGAAATATAATTTGTAACTTCATTTTTTATGTCAGTACCTGTAGCATATGCCCATAAAGCTGCTGACTCTACTCCGTTCCCTATAGCTGTGGCTGTCTTTTTAGCTCCATCAACAGTATCAGTAATTAAATCTCCTGAAAATACATAGTCAAAAGTGCCTTCAATCCCTTTTTTCATTCCATCCAAAAAGCCTTCATTTTCTACTGTTTGTTCTATTTTTCTATTTTCATATACATGTCTCTTCTTTTCCATGTGCTGTAAATCTGTTTTTAATTGTCCTGAAGCAAGATACTCAAAAAGCTCTTTAGAATTCTGCTTTGTTTCTTTTTTTAATGTATTGTACTTATTTGACATTTTTGATTTTATAATATCTATCACTTTTGAAGCTGTCTGGCTTTCTATTTCATCTGTGCTTTTATTCAATTCTTTTGAAAATAAATATTCTAAAGTACCCTTAACACTATTTTTTATTTTTTCTTTAGCTTTATCAGATTTTAGCTTTGTATCGGTTTTACTATTTTTTTTGTTCTTTTTCCCATCTATTTTTGATGTAGGAATTGAGCTTATAAGATTTTCAACCAATCCTTTATTATTACTTTCTGCACTAGTAAAATTGTCTGTCGCTTCATTTAACCATCTTTGTACATTACTTATATTACCATCTATAGCAGATATAACTTGTGGCATATTCATTAATTTTGCACGTTCTGCAAAATCACTTGGTATATTCATCGACTTAATTGTATCTTTAGCTAATTCTAAATATTTTCTAGTATTTTTTATTTGTGGCTTAACTTTATCTTCTAATCCATCGACATCGATAAGCATTTTTTCCTCCTTGTTGATTTTCTGTATTATTTTTCTTCTTCAGTATTTTTATTTTATCTTCTATTTCTAGCAGCTCTTTCATTTGCTTCTCTTTCTTCTCGTTCTCTTCGCTCTCTTTCTCGTCTTTCCTCTTCAATTATACGTTGTAATTCTTCTCTCAAACTTCCTATTCTAGCTCGGTCATTATTGATGTTAGAATTTATGGCATTTATTTTTGTATATGACGCCTGCAACACTTCAGCATTTAAACTTTTTATAAGATTATCTATATTAGTGTATTCGTTTTCCAATTCTTTAACTTTTTGGTCTGATATTTTACTTTGATAATACTGAGCTAACGATGTATATGATTTATTTGCATACCCCTTCGCACTTGTCAATTTAGTAATAGTCTCATTTATTTTAGTGTTCATATTTTGATACAAATTTCTACTTGCCTCTAAATTTCGTATTTCATTTTCCAAGCTTCTTATGCTTGCTTCTATTTCAGCTTTTCCCACTTTTATATAACTCCTCTTTGTAAATACTTTCCTTGATAACCGCTTTTTAGTAGTTACCAAAGAAAATATTTATAATATTTTATTGAACAGTATTTGCATTTTCTGTAGATTGAATATCAGATAAAGTTTGATTCATAAGATTTGTAAATTGAGAATCGATATTCTCAAATGCTGCAACTATGTCTGCTTTCAATTTTTTAAATTTAGAAGAGAATGCTTCTGCTGCCTCACTTTGCCATTGAATTCTTCCATATGCAGATTCAATAGTATTCATTTTATCTTTAGATTTCTTAAAATTATTTGATACATTTGTCTTTACAGATTCAACTTCACTTGTTACAAATTTCATTCCAACATCATTTGATATTGTTAAATCTGTAATCTTATTTGGTGCTGTTTTTGCTGCACTTGTTACATTTGAACCTTGGTCTGCTTGTGAATAATTATTTGCTATAGTTTCTAATGTAAAAGGTATCTCTCCTACAACTAGTTCTAATAACTCATTAATTTGTGGAATTATATTATTAAATTCTTTAACTAATTCATTATATCTTTTTCCATACCAACAATTATGCATATTTGCAATACTTTGATATGCTATAGTAAGTTCTCTATTTAACTCTTGCCCTAAAGTTCTCATTTGTTGAGCTTGAGCTGGTATAGCTGCATAATCAACATTAGTTATATTAGCCATAATTTCACCTCCTCAAAATATATTTAAGCTTTTTCTTTTGCTCAAGTGTATAATATTATACTTGCCTATGTTTGTCAATGATTTTATCCAAATTTACAAGGTTATTTTAGCCTTAAATATTAATAACTATACGCATTTTTAATCAATGCAAATTTAAAAGCGAAGTTCTAAATTTACTTCTTAAAACCTCGCTTAAATCTATTTATTTTTTACTTTAGCAACTATTACCGTCATATCATCTTTTGGCATACCATAATTATTATCTATAGCTTCTTGCAATATTATATCTGCTATTTTTTGTACATCGTCTGTTTCTATATCTTCTAATAAAAATTTTAACCATAGTTCTTTATTTGTGTATTCTTCTGATGAGTCTAATATTCCATCACTACACATTACTAAAATGTCTCCGTCTTTTAAGTCTTTATCATATACTACTAAATCTATATCACTTAATATACCTGTAGGTAAAGATAATGATTTTAATACTTGTACATTTCTTTTATTCTTTACATATGTTGGACATGCTCCGTTTTTTATAAATTCCAAATTTTGAGCATACAAATCAAATATTGATACATCGAGTGTACTGTACATGTCTTCTTCACTTATTGCAGCTAAACTTGCATTAATTAATCTTAAAGATGTGTCTTTGTCAAAACCAGATGATAATAATTTGTTTAACATTGCTATTGCCATTGTACTACTCTTTCTTGCTTCTTTTCCAGAGCCCATTCCATCACTAATAGCAATTAAATATTTTCCATCTTCTAGTTTTGTTTGAACATTTGCATCTCCAGATATTATAGAACCCGATTTGGTTGTTACTGCAACACCTACTTGTAGTAGCATTTTATCATCTGTTACAAATACATATATGCAATCTTGAACGTCAGTACGTAATGCACATTCTTGTTTTTGTAAAACCATATTTTGCTTCATAACATCTGATACTATTTTTGCCATCTTTTTAAGATTACATGCTGGTTTTTCCACATTTTCACATGGAGCTGTGTATAATGTAACCTCTATTCTGCCTGAATTTTGTTTTTTTATTGTTGCGTCCTTTATAATTACTTCTTTTTCTTCTAATAATTTTATAATTTGCTTTCTTTGACTTTCAAACTCTTCTTGCTTTGGAGCTTCTATTTCTTCTGCTAAGTTTCCAATTGCATTTGAAACTTCTTGTAGCTGATTAGAAACTACTTTTTTATTTTCATCTAACTTTTTCTTCCATATAAAATTTAATTTGCTTACTTTATATGAGTAATTTATTACTTTTGTCATTTTAGAAATATCGTCTTTGATTTCGTTATTTTCATCTGCACCTACTATATAATTATTGTGCTTTGCAAATATGTTTATTAAGTCTTTTTCATTTAGCATTTCTTTATTTAAAAGTTCATCAAAAATATCCTCTATTATATTATCTTCTGGATTGTATATATCATCAAATAAAAAGTTACCTTCTAGTCCGTCTAATTCATTTTGTAATTCTTTTTCAAATATTTTTATATTTTCTTTTTCTTGTTCTAAAAGCTCGTTTTCATCTACAATTGTTGCTGCCGCTTCTTTATAAGTTTTTGCAATTTCTGATATAGTTTCTGACATAGCTGTTAGTTTATATACCGTATCTCTATTTTCTTCTAAATTTCTACCTGTTGTTTCTGGCAATAATTTTACATCTTTATAAATATCTTCTATATTAATCTTTATGTTTTTAGGTACTGCAAGTAAACCTAAAGCAGCAATTAGTATTTCTTGGAAATTTATTATATTTATAGTATTTCCATTAGCAGCATATGTAAGTGCTACATTTCCTAATATAAATCCTACAATAACACCAATTTTACCAAATCTACTAAATATTCCTGCTATCATACCAGAAATTGCAAAAGAAGCTATCATTATAGGTTCGCCTTTTCCTACTACTCCAAGAACTGTTCCTACAGTTATTCCTGTTGTTCCACCTACTAATATTCCATTTTTCCAGCCCATTATTAATACTATTAATATGCATAAAATATTCTTTACAGAATATCCAAATACATATATGCTTTCTAAGCTTGTACATGATAATGCTAAAAGTAAGCTCGCTCCCATTACTTCTTCTATTGAATATACTTTTCTATAACCTATTTGATTTATTACGGGCACAGCATTTACAAATATTTTATAAAAGATATATGCACATATACTATACATTAATTTTACAAGTACATCATATATTATAAATTGTTCAAATATTAAACCTACTAATTGAACAATTAAGCATGCAAAAAATACTCGCATTCCTAGTCTTCTTTTTTCATTATCTTCTTCATTATACTTTGGCTTTTTTATTAATATACTAACTATCAACAATAGCATTGTTAATATTAAGCTTAGTGTATTTGCTCCTCCAAATGAAATACAATTTGCTACGCATATTACTACAGACACCATTGCTATTGGAACGCAGTTGCTTAAAGTAGCCGCAAACATAGCTATTCCAAATGGTGCAAGTTCACTATTAGTTCCAAATCCAACTAGTGAAATCATAAAAGAAATAATGTATAGCAATATTTTTGGTTTAGTAAAACTCTGCTTTATAAATTCTTTTATTCGTTGTTTTCTATCTGCTTGTACATCCTCAAAGTCATTTTGATTATCTTCAAAACTTCTTTCTATATTTTGAAACATCCTCTACCACCTCATACTTTTTTAATTCTTTCTTTAGTAATCTTTGTTGTTTTCTTTGGTTATTTTAATACTTGTTCTCTAAATTTTTTGTCATTTTAGTGTACAAAATTAAAAAAGTTTTTTACAACTTGTGATATATTTATTTATTAAATTCTCTTTTTACTTTTTATATTACAAATGTTAGTCAATATTTTATCACAAATTGCCAAAAAAACAATAGTTTATACAAAAAATAAGAATGCCAAAGGCATTCTTATTTTTTGTATTTTATATCTTTATTTTAAAACTTTCTTTTTTATAAAGATAATTCCAACTACTAATATGCTACTTGCAAGTAATATTGCAATTCCTATCATGTAGTATGTTCCAGCATTACCAAATGGTGGTAATATCTTAACAATTTCTGAAACGTTACTATCTACTTCTGTTACATCTAATGTTGGATCTTGGTTACCTACTACAGAGTAAGCACTTCTTCTACCAACATCATTGCTCATTTTTACAATTTCTACAATATTTCTGTAAGTCAAATCATCAGTTTTATTCTCTGATGTCATTAATTGTGTTAATACTAAATCTTCATCTACAGAACTTGTTTGGCTTCCATAAAATTCTGGTACTAATGCTGTTGTTGCAAGTTTAGAGTTGTCCTTTGTAACTATAATTGTATTGTATTTAGCCATTTGTGTATTTAATGCACTATTTACTAATCCATTTGCAATTAAGTTATCTTTTGTCATTACCTCCCATGCATCGTTGTCTACTGCGTAGAATTGTAAGTTATTTGCTACATAGTCTACTAATTTATTAGCTGTCGTTTTTACTATTGTGTTAGAATCTGATACAACTCCTGTATAGTAGAATTGATTATCTTTGTAATCTACCTCCCCTACGTTTGTTACAGTAATCTTGTATGAGATTTTAATTGTTGCACCATGCATTAATTCTTCGTCCATAGTCATCTGTACTAATCCATATGTTAAATCATAATTATTTTTTTCTCTTATTGTTGCCATTGGATCTCCAGTTAACTTGTTATCTTTATAATTAAATTCATATGGTTTATGTTTTTTCCATAATACGTTTGATGCTGTTTGTGTTGCATCAAATAATGTTGAACCATCTGCTAATGTTAATTTAACATTTGTTACTTGTTTGTCTATTGCAAGTTGTGATTTTGGTCTTTCCTCTAATCCTAGGTTAACATCTTTTATTTGATATTTAGTAGTATTATCTACAGTTTGATTTCCTGTATCTGTTCTATTGTATTCAACCTCTACATTTATAGCACCTGTTTCTGCAGTCATTTGAGTATTATTCATAAATTCATTAATTAATGCTTGCATTTGTTCTTTGCTATATGATGTTCCTAAATATGTTGGAACTTTTTCTGAAGATGCTAATACTTCTGCTATATGGTTCTTAATATAATTTGTTTCATTTTGTTTTTCTGAAGAGTTTGAATAATTTTCTACTTCTTCTCTGCTGTTCAAATTATTTCTACCATATATATTATCGTTATCTACCATAATATCTTTTGCGTCTGATGCATTTGTTATTGCATCTGATGCTGCTATATCATATAGATATTTACCAGTAGAGTTTTGTGTATTATAGTTCTTGTATGTTTCTATTTTTGATAATGCATATCTACTATTTGCATATGCTAGCATAAATGTGTTATCTGTTTGTGTTATTCCTGCTTGATATGTTGTAGACTTATAATCTTGACCATTATAAGATTTTGCATTTTGTCCTTGTTCTTGTAATGTATTTGTAACCTCAGTTGATGTATTTGGTAATACTGTCTTTACAGTATCTCCATAGATAAATCTTACTACATAGTTACCTGGTACATATGATTTAAATACATATTTACCTCTTTCATTACTTGTTTCTGTAGATACTAGGTTGTTTTTGTTTATTATTGGTGTATATGTTCCTTCACCTGTAGAGAATGTCTTCCAAATGTATTCTGTTCCATTGTCCATAAGTTCTACTAATTGTACTGTTACACCATTAATTCCTTCTTCTTTGCTATCTTTTAGACCATTTCCAATAGATGTTTTTTGATCTTTATTTTCAACATTTCTTATATCTTCCCAAGCAATACCATCTATTATTCTATCATCATCTCTATATAGTCTTATTCTAATATTTGGAGCTTTATCTGTATCATCTTCAAAGTTTGCATAGTTAATATTTCCATCCTTTGGAACATCATTTGGATTTATATTTCCTGGTACAGAGTCTACATCAAATAACCCTGCTACTTTTCCTGAAACATCTCCAAGATTTGGTACTTGAGTTCCATTTGCATAATATGTTTTAAATCCATTAATTTCTGCAATGTTTTCTTTACCAACTCCAAAGTTTGCTGTATTTCCTGTTGCTACATCTTCATCTAATAATACATTTCTTGCAGTATCTTTATTTACTCTAAATGTTAAGTATATATATGCTGTTTGTCCAGATGTTAACTGCATTCCTTGTAATCCTCTTACATATAATCTGTTGTATCCATCAATATTTGTTGAATTACTATCTCCATACATACTTGTATTTAATACTACATTTACATCATGTTCTCCACTATTGTTTCCTCGTTTAATTTCTATATATGAACGGTGTTTTGCATCATTTACATATGTAAAGTCTTTGTCATAGTAATCTACAATTTCCATTACCTCTCCAAGCACACTTTGTGATTGGTTACGAACTGTTAATTTATATGTAATATAAATTTCTAATTCGTCTTCTATCTTCTTATCATATGCATTTTGAGCTTCTTGATTTCCATAGTCTTCTACTTTATATTCATAATCTGACTTGAATATTTCTCTAGAATAAGATGAATTATAGTATGCATCTGAAAGTCTTACATTAATATCCCATGTTCCTCCATCTTGTTCATCCATGTTTTGTCTTGTATTATAGTCATATGTATGTGTCTTTCCATTTATATCTAATGTAGCATATGCTACGTCTTTTCTTAGAGCCAAGTCAAATGTTTCCCTTCTTGTTAATCCAAAGTCAATATTTAAATGCTTTGGATATAATGCATAGTAGTATTTTCCTGCTATAGTTCTAGATTCATAAGATTCTGTAAATCTATCCCATATTGGATATAATTGTCTTGATGTATTATATCCTGTATATGAAGATATTCTACAATCTTCTATAAATTGTAATTTGCTTCTTGTTGAATCATTATCACCAAAGTTACTTAACGCATTTGCATATGCTGTTTTGTAACTCTTTGTAGAAGCTGCTTGAGATATTACATAATCATATATTTCTTTTATACCATATGGTGTTTCTGTGCTTGGTTTACTTACTATATATGCTGTATTTGTTGATCCTGCACTATAATACAAACTTCTTCTTACTGTGTAATTTCCTGGTGCTGAACTTATATGTGCAAAATTATTGTTAAAGTTTTCTCTTTCTGATACAACTTCTGTAGCATTTGTTACCCCGCCTACTAATCTTTGCTCTTTAGTTAGACCAGTATTGTATTGTGTTGCTTGATAAATTTGTCCATCATATACAAATTCTATATAATATTTCTTTTGTCCATTTAAATTTGTAAATTCATAATATCCATTGTTGTCTGTTACTGTTCTTTTTACTTCTGAACCATCTGAGTAATGTAATATTACTTCTACTCCTGCTTTATAATTTTCGTTTGAATCTTTTACACCATTTGGTAATGACTCTTTTCCAGATTGTCCATCTTCCCAAACTTTACCAGATAATTTAATTTGTAAGTTCTTTGTTGGTGGAGGTGTTGGAGTTGGTGGTTCTGTGTGGTCTGGTATTTTTATTTCTAATGATTCTTTATTTATCCATCTTGTTCCTGTTGCTGATAATAATGTTTGTGAATTTGCTTTTTCTTCAAGAACTTTAGCACTTGTTATTTTGCATGTATAGTGACAACCATCACAATGCCATGTATGATCATCTGTACAATCATCTGGGCAACTAGAGTTATGACTTCCATGGTGTCCATCGCAATACGATGAATGTGAATGTCCAAATGAAGTTTTATATTTATATCCTTCATAATATGTTATTGTAGATTCTGCTTTCATCCATTCAAAATCCACGTGTAATTTATTAATTTGTTCATCTGTTGTTGCTATATATTTTACATAAAATTGTTCGTTTGGTCTTGGATACTTTTGTAATACTGCATAGTCAATTAAGTTTTTATCATCCATTGTTTTAAAGTATGAAGGTGTAACTTCTACATTATTTATAATAAATGATTTTATTTCTATTCTTGAAGTCTTTTCTCCTATTAAGTACATATCTGATATTCCACCGGCTGTTAAATCAAGCATCATTCCATCTATATAATCAATAGAAAATGGTCCTACAATATATTCGTGTGCAGATTGTGTTGCACTTTTCTTAATTTTGTTTTGGTCTGTTGTATCTCTCTTTACAACTTTTGAACCGTTTGCTTCTATTGCATCTGCATATTCCCCATATGTTGCTGAATAGTAAGCTAATTTATCACCTATTACACCATCAATTGAAGGCTTTGGTGGTTTTTTATTATTTGCCAAGCTACTATCCCATATAGTTTCTTGCTTGTAACTTAACCAATCATCCCAGTTTCCACCAGCATCTGTAGGCCATGTTAGCAAGAATGCTTCTGCATTAGTAGCTTTTCTAGTTGAACTTACTTTATAATATAATCTAGATGTTTTGTCACCCGGTAAAGCACAACTATCTGTTCTTGAATCATTTGCGTGTGCATTTACATATGCTACTATGCTCTCATATGTATCACCTTGCCTACTTAAGCTACCTCCCTTTTGAGCACAATATATTTGTGAAATTCCTGAAACTGTTACTTTATAATATGATCCGTCTCCTCCAATAGTAGATGATATTTTTTGTGTATTAGAAGTATTTATATCAAATACTGTTCCTGGTGCTAAATCAAGTGGTTCTGTTTTTGCAACTTTTGTTACTGTTTCCGTCTTTCCTACTAATAAGTTTGGAATAGACTTAACTGCTATAAATGCCATTATTGCTATTATAACAAGTAATATGAAGTTAATTATTCGTTTTAATTTTTCTTTCATTTCTATTCCTCCTTCTTATATTTTTCTTAAAACTTTCTTTCTAATATAATAAGCACTTACTCCTATTGCTATACAAATTACTACTGATATTAATGCTGTATATACTATTGCATCACCAGTTTTTATTGAAATTACTACATCTGCTGCAGACATATCGTCTTCTGAACTTACTTTGTTTGCTGGTGTAGAATCTATATCTGCAATTCCTTCTTCATTGTATACTTCATAAATTTCTGCATTGTTATTTACTATTCCTGTATTTGTATCTGTCATTTTTTTAGTTAATGTTAATGTCATTTCTGCAGATTGTCCAGATTCTAATTTTGTATTAGCCAAACTTGAGTTATATAAATCTCCGTTTGTTGATTGATACCAATCTCTATTTAATTCAGAGTTGAATTTCATATCTTTTGGCATATAGTCAACTACTTTTCTTACATAGTTTGCAATTGCTCCTTCATTTGTAACAACTATTTTATAATCAATTATAACTGTTGCATTTGAAAGTTCTTTTGCTGGAATTTCAACTTTTGCAAGTTTTGAATTTTCATAACTATATGTTTTTACTGTATTTCCATATGTTACTGTAATTGAAGATATATATTTGTCTAATCTTAAATCAGATTTTTCTGATTCACATAGACCTATATCTATATTTCTTGCATTAGCATTTGAAATTTTAATTGTATCTGATGTTGCAACTTTTGTTTCTTTTCCATCTATTGTCATATCTATATTAATTACATCAGAGTTTGTTGTATCACTTACTCCTGATTTTTTGTATTGTGTTAAATCATATTTTGCACTATTGTATACAAATATTACTAGGTATTCACCTTCTTCTAGGTTAGTAAATGTGTACTCTCCTGTTGATAATGTTCTTGTTATTTTTTCTGCTCCTGTAGTAACATCTTTTACAATTTCGTTTGTATTTTTATTTAATAAACGTACTTCTATTCCAGATAGTAAAGTTTCTCCGTCATCTCTTTGACCATTTTGATTACTATCTAACCATGCAAGTCCTGATATTATATATCTGCTACTATCATCTGGATTTTCGTCTGAACCATCGCCATCTCCATAATCTACTTTATGAACATCTTTATTATACTCTATTACTGTTTTTACTGAGTTTGAAGTTAATGTATCAAAATCATTTCCAGATATAGTTGCATAATTAGTTGCTTCTTTTTGTGTTACTCCATCCTCAAATTTTGCTGCCTGCATTACAACTTTAATTTTTATTTTTACACCTGCTTTAAATGAATTTAAATCCATTACTAAAGTATCTTCTACTTGTGCAAATGTTGAATATGATACATCTCCATTAATTATTTCTGCACTTACAAATTCCATTCCATCAGGTATTTTATTTTCAAATTTAAAACTATTTGTATATACATCAGAAGTATTTTCTATTTCATAAGTATATGCTATTTGCTCAGTTTCTTTTATATATTCCTTTTCTGGAGCTAATTGTTTTATTGTAAAGCTTAGTTTACTTACAGTATTGCTTGTTTCATTTGAATAATGTACATTTCCTCCTTCTGTTTCTACTGTTGCTGTAGCTGTAATATCTCCTTGCATATCTCCTACTTGTGTACTTGCATTACAATTTATTGTCCATCCTATTGGCAATTCTTCTATATTAAATGTTGCAATATTAGTTGTTTTATCTATAGAAACTGTATATTTTAGTTCATAATCTGAAATAGTTGCACTTTCTATTTTAGTATCTTTAATTTCTAAATTTGTAGGTACTTTCATTTTTACTACTACATTTTTTAAATCTGTTCCACTTATATTTTCAACATTTGCTGTGTAATCTATAGTATCTCCTTTTATTAATGTATAGTCACTAAATTTATCAGCTTTTACCAATACTTTTACATAACCTTCTGCTATTTTTAAATTATATTCATTAGAAGTTACTTCTTTTTGCATATCGTCAGCAATTGCTCTTACTGTATTTTTTATTATTGTTTCTGGAAGTAATAAATCTTTTTCATTTTCTGAAAGAGCATTCATTCTATATTCTTCTACATTTACCATTTTTAATTCATATTCTACAGCTACTGTTTGTCCTTGCTTTACAGTTCCAACTG
Source organism: uncultured Clostridia bacterium (assembly GCA_934153805.1). Taxonomy (GTDB): domain Bacteria; phylum Bacillota; class Clostridia; order TANB77; family CAG-508; genus UMGS1663. Next base: position 21,425 of record CAKPFO010000010.1, read on the forward strand.
TAATAGTTTTTTCTGGGGCATCTATATCTTCATAATCAGATGTATAGTTATCTTGTATAAATTCTGTATGTTTTGTTGAATATTCTGCTACTAATTGTGTTGCAGGATCTGCAATTAAACTTGTATCTTCAGTAAATTGTACTTTTCCTGCATCATCTTTATATGTATAAATTTTTCCACTTGGTGCAGTAATATTTAATTTAACATTTTCTGCATCTACAGTTCCTGTATTTTTTATAAGAGCTTTAAACTTAACATATTGTTCTTCTCTTACTGTAGAATTTTCTTCAGAATTAGATTCTAGTCTTACTTCTAATGTTGGTGCTACACCTGTTGTTAATGTTACTAATCTTGATTTTGCTCTATCGTTTATTGTTTGCTCTTCTTGTACATTGTCAAAATATACTGTATATAAAGAGTTTACAGTTTCTGAATAGTTAAGATTTTCTGGTATTTGAGCACTATATGAAAATTTAACACTATCTCCAACATTCATTTCATAGTTATTTAATACTATTAAATATGATTTTACTTTAGAAAAATCTGTTATATCTAAAGTCCATCCATTGCTGTTATTGTTTAAATCTTCTGTTGCATTACCATTTTCAGAATAATAAACTGTTACATTTTGCATTCCTTGTGTATCTATTGCACCTAACATAGGAGCATCAAATGTATTGTTTAAGCTATTATCTGTATCTATATCTGTTGTATCTTTCATTAATGTTCTACCTAATATACGAACATTATTAATTTTATTTGAATAATTATTTATTACTTGTATTTGTGATGTAACATTTTTTGATGTAGCAGTAACTTCTAATTTTGATGTCTCGTCTTCTGTTAATGCCATTACCTCTGAAGCATCTGTGTTATTTATCATTTTATTTACAGTTACTATCCCTACTGGTGCAATAAAGTTTATTTCTGCTACATTTTCTTGTATGTCTTTTCCATTTGTAGCAGTCATTTTTAATTGTGATTGTGTCGTTGGTGTTAAGTTATCTACACTAATATCTGCTGTTATTACTATATTTGCTCCTTCAGTTGCTGCGTCTAAACTATATTTAGTTTGTACTCCATTTAGTGTTACTACTATTTTTTTAGTTCCGTCTTTTTCTTCTATACAATCTGTTTGTCCAATTGTAAGTTCATCTTCAAACATTAATTGAACATTTTTTATATTTATTTCGCTTATATAAGAAGGTAATTCTATTTCTACTTTTGGATTTTCAAACAATTTGTTATAAACAGAATTTGTTTTTAATATTGCTCTTAATTCAACATTTTCGTTTGTAACTATTGTTGATAAATCTTTATTATTAATTCTTAATTCTGTATTTGTTTCTGGTTCTATTAAAGCTATACTTGCTGTAGCTACTTGCTCTACTAATGTTAAATCATCTGATAAAGCTTTTACTTGGGCTACTAATTCTATATTTTCAAAAGTTTCTGTTGTAGATTTATTATATGATAAATCTGTTTTTATAGCTTTAGTAAATACTATTTCTAGTTTTCCTTCTGCTATAGGCTTTGTAGTTTTTATTGTTACATTGTTAATATTAAACTCTGACAATTCAAATACTAAATTTCCACTTTCGTTAGCTTCTTGTGAATTATCTATTGTTCCTAATAATGTGTCTGCTGAATATACTTCTATGCTTCCTTCATCACCTAATATTTTTTCAAAGTTTTGTTTTGATACTTCTAATTTTTTATAATATGTATCTGCTTTAAAATCTCTTCCACTTGATTTAAAGTTGTCTGCACTTTGTGATACTTCTATTTTATTTACTAATTGTGCAAATCCTACATTTGCTGTTAATTTTTCTGTATACTCAATTTCTTTTTTATCACTTGCAATATAGTTTGCATACATTTGACCTTTGCTTAATTTTTCGTTAGTTTCTATAGCAAAGTCTACAATGTTTCCAACTTGTCCTTCTACTTGTTTTGTTTCTTGTACATTTGCTGTTATAATATCTTGTTTTGCATTATATACTTGTATATTTGAATTAACTTTTATATCTATGTTTGTATTATCTATTGCAGTGCCTAATACTTCTTCTGGATAAATAGCTGTTACAACATATTCATCTAGTGCTCCTTTTTTCCATGAGATTTTTCCATCTTCTGTTTGAGTATTTTGAACATCTATAACAACTTTGTTCTCATTTATAGTATAATTGTTCTCATCAAAATTTGTACTATCATTTCCGTTTGTTGCTACTGTTGTATTTGCATTAACTTTTATATCCTTTGGAGGTATATTATTTATATTTGGAACTTCTACTTCTATTTTTGTTTCTTTTATTGGTAATGTATTATCTTTAACTCCTGATTTTATAATTGTTTGTACAATTAATCCTTTTTGACCATTTATATTGTATGGTACAAATTTTGCTATATCAGATTGTAATATAGCTTCTGCATTTGCTGTCCAATTAAGTTTTAAAGAAATTTGTTTTTCTACACTATTGTTCTTGCCTTTTGCATCTACATATGTTCCTGACATCTGTACTAAACTTGTTAGGCTAAAGTCTACCACATTTACTGTTTCTCCATCTTTAAATTGAATTGGTATTTCAAGTCTTACATTTTCTCCACTGTTTATTTGTTTTAATATTACTGTGTTTGACTCAGTATCTATACTAGATATGTAATCTGAATTTACGTCGTTTGTAAGTTTGAAATTTGAGTTCAAAAATTTAATCATAGTATTTTTTAAGTAACCTGCATTTTTAACAGTTACATCTACTACAATCTTGTTATCCTCTCCCATATTTTTTGTTGCTTCGTAAGTTTTGTTCTCTTCACTTACAAAATATGCATTAAATTCTACATTTGAGTTATTAGTTTTAGCATTTTGTTTTTCTAGTGATACATTCTCTGCTAATACCTCACTTGCATAAATTCCTACATTGCTAAAATTTGCTAATGTAATAATCATTAATAGCATAGTTGCAATTATTTTTTTACTCTTTTTGTACATAAAAGTTTCCTCCATTTACTTTTTATTATTATAATTTATCATTCATTACTTATTATACCGCATTTTCCAGTATTTTTCAACTTTTTGACGCAATTTATTTAACTTTTTATGTATATTTGTGCTATCTTTTTAAAAATTATTTATAATTATATTTATTTATAAATAATTATAGTTCTCCTATATTATATATTTTTACATATTTCTTCCTTTTTTTCAACTCATTAAAACCGTCAAAAACGCTTACATTTCATATGTATTTACGGAAGGTCATTTATGGACTAAAATATTAAATTTTTATTACAATTTTTGTTAATGTGTAACACTTTTTTATATTTTGCATATTATATATAAAATTAATTATTGAGGTGAAGGTTGAAAAATAATTGCAATTCTTTTCCAACCAGATTTGTACCTAGGAAAGGGATGTTAGTAAATATGGATGAAGAAATTTTTAAAAATCTTTCTAATATGCTTGATAATAGTGGCTCTGTAAATAATAGCCAAAACAATAATTCAAATTTTGCCTCTAACAATTTTAATAATGAAAATAATAGTTTTGATTTCTCGAACATTGATATGGCAACTATTATGAAATTAAAGAACGCTATGGACAGTATTAATTCAAAAAAAAATGATTCAAGAACAAACCTATTAATGTCGCTAAAACCATATTTAAAGCCTTCTAAAAAGGAAAAACTAGACCAATATATGAAGCTTTTAAATATTTCTTCTGTCTTAGAAGTCTTTAATACAATGGGTGGTGAAAAGAATAAATGATTCCTAATTTTCCTTTTTTAGGCTTTCCTAGTTATTCAAGATTTCCACGAAATTACTATTATGGTAAACCAAATGTAAACTTTAAAAATCGTCCAAGTGCGTATCCCCCTAGAGAGTTTTCTAACAATTATACAAATAGTAATAATAACAATACTAGCAATAATAATAGCAACAATAATAATTGTTACTCTAATCATTCAGAGACAAAAAGTAAGCAAACAAATAATGATGTTTGCTCTGATTCTATTGAAGAACGATGTTCTAATGAGTATGACCAATTTATAAACATCTTTGGATTTAAATTATATTTTGATGATATACTTATTCTTCTTATTTTATTTTTCTTATATCAAGAAGAAATTAAGGATTCGTATCTTTACATAATACTTATAATGTTACTTGTAAGCTAATTGTAAATATTATTTTTTAATAGCATAATATTATATTACAAGAAGAGCATATAGTTTTATAATATATTTTTTCGTCTCCTAGTTCGAGCTAAATTATTTAGAAATTCTAAGATAAAATTTACGGGACCCTTTCATTTTTTTGCAAAAAATGAACTTTCCCCGTAATATTTTATCTAAGAATTGCTACAATAATTTCCTCTCAAGGCGTCGACTGCAAAATATATTATAAAACTATATGCTCTTCTGCAACTTACATCATTAAAGCCAATTTAGTATTTGGAACTAAATTGGCTTACTTCTTATTCTAATATAATTTCATTATTTTCATTAACATATGCATATTTTTGAGGTTGGTCAAGTTGCTCCTCCTCATTTTTAGATTGTTCTTTAATAATATTAGCAATACGAATTTGTGGGCACTCAATTGCATTTGCAGCAATTATAGCTTGCCTATTTCCTTTTGCACCAGCATGTGCTAAACCTCTTAAATTACCTAGAATTATAATGTTTTCACCTGCTATTACTTCCGCACCAGCATTTACATCTCCTAATATAGCAATACTTCCTTCATATTCTAATTTTTGTCCAGAACGTAAAGAACCTTTATGAAATTTTGTCTCTGAGTTTTCAATATTTTTGCTAAATATCTTCTTTATGCTGTGTAGCCCTAGGGTTTTAGGCGTTTCAAATTCTATTTGTACATCAATTTGACTTTTAATAATTTTTTGTATTTCATCCATTTCCGAATTCTTTAAAGTTTTTCCTACTACCTCTATTGGTGTTTTCTCTTCTTTATATAACAATTTTATCTTTTTTAGTATTAATATTTACATCTGATGCTCTCATATTTCAACATCCTCTAAATATGTTTTATAAACATACCCTTTCTTTTTTATTTTTATTTATATGCTAACTTTATTTGCTGTTTTAACTAGTTTTGTATTTGTACTGATGGCATAGCGCTCATATCTTCTGTTACTTTATTTGCATTCATTCCAAAATACTCTGCAATAATATCTCTTGCCACTTCTGCAGTATATCCACCGCTTCCTCCATTTTCTACCATTACTACTACTGCTATTTCTGGGTTATCAAATGGGGCAAATCCTACAAACCATGCATTAGTTCTTCCTGCAACTCCTGTCTGAGCAGAACCTGTCTTTCCACCTATTTCTATATTAAAATCTTTAAAATATGAATATGCTGTTCCTCCTGATTCGCTTGTAACTCCTCTCATACCTTCTAATATTGCTTGTAAGTTCTTACTGTTGAAATCCAGTTCTGTTCCTTTGTCACTTTCTATTCCTAGTCTTTCTTTTACAAAGTTTTCTAGTTCTTGCTTAGAAATTTGGTTTCCATCCTCATCTATTATGCTTTTTATAATTGTTACATCTATGTCATTACCTCCATTAGCCAATATACTAATATATTTAGCCATTTGAACTGGTGTAAAACTATTATCATGTTGGCCTATAGCAGCTTGCAAAGTATTTCCACCTGTAAATGTTTCTCCCTTTGCTTGTGAGTTTTCTTTACTCGAAACGCTACCTTCTACTTCTCCTAATAATTCTATTCCTGTTTTTCTTCCTAAGCCTAGGGAACGTGCATATCTAGATATTGCATCTATGCCCAATCTATTTCCTAATTCATAAAAAAAGTAATTACATGAATGTTTTATTGCATCTGTTACATTCAAATATCCATGTCCTCTTCCATATGAGCTATATATCCAGCATTTTGGTTTATAATCTGCCGAATAATCATATATACCAACGTCATTTATTTTCTCTGTAGTTGTTATAGCTCCAGTCTCTAAAGCAGCTAATGCTGTTACCATTTTAAAAGTAGAACCTGGTGGTGATACTGATGATATCGCTCTATTTATAAATGGGTGATTTGCCTCTTCTGAAATATACTCATTGTATTTTTCTTGACTTATTCCGTCTACAAATAACTGTGGTTCAAAATCCGGATAACTTGCCATTGCAAGTACCTCCCCTGTTTTTACATTCATTACTACTACAGAACCTGCATCTGCATTGTATACCTTACCATAGCCACCACTTCTTATTTTTTCTATATTATTTTTTAAAGCCTCTTCTGTAACTTTTTGTAAATTAGCATCTATTGTTAATACTATATTTTTTCCAGCGATAGCTTCATTTGTTACATATTCTCCTGTAATAGTTCCATCTACTGCCATGTCTATTTGTTTTATTCCATCTGTTCCTTTTAGGTATGGTTCAAATATGTACTCTATTCCTGTTTTTCCTATCATATCATTTGCATTATATTTATCTTCATTTCCTTTTAATTCACTTTCTGTAATTCTTGAAACATATCCTAATATATGTGAAGCCAAGCTTCCAGAAACATAATTTCTTACTGCTTTTGTTTGAATGCTAAGGCCTGGAAATTTATCATTTTGTTCATTAAATATAGCTAAACTGTTTTCACTTATATTTGTAGCTAACTGAACTGTTTTTGTACTGCTATAACCATTTTTTGCAATAGTGTATCTTAATGTCATTATCTTTCTTGTTTCACTAATATTCTCATTAGAAATTTTGTATTTATCTTTTAAAATATAAAAGCATTCTTCTGCAGTCTTATTTTCACCTATATTATTTTGTTTTTTCCATTTTTTCTGCGTTTCTTCATTATCCGTAGTAAATGCAAATGGTTCTACTGTTATAGGAAGGTCATCTACATACTTGTCCCCATTTTGTTCCAAAACTTGTGCAATTGCAAGTAATGTATCATTTAAAGTCTGATTATCTATTTTTGTTTTATATAATTCTAGAACTTGTGTTGCAGATGTTGTAGCAAGTTTATTTCCAGATTGGTCTAAAATATCTCCTCTTGCTGCTTGCAAAGTGCTTTCTCTAGAAAGTCTTGTATTAGATTGATTTCTATAGTCTTCTCCTTTTATTATTTGTAAGTTAAATAATTGAGCAAGAAGAACTATTCCAGCAATATATACAATTGTAGATACTATATTATATCTTAATTTCACCTTTTGACTTCTTCCACCGCTCAATTAATCACCTCCATAATATTTTAAAAATATCTTGTTAAAATTTTTTGTCCTTTAAATATATCTTCTATTAAATATCCTACTTTTTGAATTAATGGATATATTATAATTGTTATAAATATATTGTATATAATTTCTATAATAAGAACTCTTATAAATTGTAATGGTTCTATATTTATAGATAGTTGTATAGCACTAAATATATAATTTCCTATTTCAAATATAGCTGTACTAGATGTTACCATTAATATAAGTGTAATTCTACTGTCTTTCGAAAAATTTTTATCAAATATTCCACCTAATACTGCAACAATTCCCAACAAAATTGAAGTAGCACCTATTTTTTGTCCTATTATAACATCCAAAATAAAGCCTATAAATATACCAAATCCTACTCCATATTCCATTTTTGTAAATAGGCTTACAAATAGTACTAATATTACAAACATATTAGGTTTTATTCCAGCAATAGTAAACCAATTGAAGAAATTAGCTTGTAAAAAATATATAATTAAAAATGTTAAAAATAAACTTGCTATTGTTAGTGCTTTCTTCATTTTTAGCTTTATCCCTTCTTAAATATATAGGTTAAAAGAATTAACTTTTGACACAAAGAATTTTATTTAAAAGGCTAAGGTACCATACATATGCAGTATATTTAAATAAAATTTAACGTAGTAAAAATTGTAATTCTTTTCCGACATTATTTTGTTATTACAAGTACAGTCTCTAGTTTATCAAAATTTACAGCAGTTTCTATACTTGCATATCTATCTGTTATATTTTTTGTATTTGTTACTTGCTTTATCGATCCAACTAAAATACCTTTTGGATATATTCCTCCTAAACCAGAAGTTTCTATCATATCGCCTTCTAAAACATTTGCATCTGTTGGTATATATGTGGCTTTTAAAGATATTCCATCTTCTAATGTTCCTTTTGCCACTATGTTATCTCTTGAAGTCTTTATTGTACAACTAATGCTACTTGAAACATCTATTATTGTTTGTACCTTTGCAGTAGACTTTGTTACAGATATTACATGTCCTACTAAACCTTTATCTGAAATTACTGTCATGTTAGTTTCTATTCCATCATCTGAACCTACATTTATTATAATAGTATTGCTATAATTGCTTATATCTTTATTTATTACATATGCAGGGATTGTTGTATATTCTGCATATTTATCTTTCAAATTTACATATTCTTTTAATGTTTCATTTTCTGATTTTATTATTTCAAGTTCTCTTAATGATTGTTCTAAGTTACTATTTGCTTCTTTTAATTCTTTGTTTTCTTCTTTTAATTTACTTATATCAGTAAAAAAGTCATTATTTCCAGTTATCCAATTTTTTAAATATGTCAATCCATTTTGTATTGGCATAACTAGAGCTCCCAAAGTATTTTCTACATAAGATAAATTATCTACTTTTATATTAGATAGAATAACTATTAATATAAGAATTACTGCTGTTATTATTATCCCTATTATTCCGTTTTTCTTATTTCTGTACATAATTTACCTCCCTATCAATTTTTACATTTTTTATTTATCTTAACGTCTTTTTCTAGCATTAATTAAAACGGTTTTTAATCTTTCTAAATCTTCTATAGTTTTTTCTGTTCCTTTTACTACACATTCTAATGGAGTTTCTGCAACATATACTGGCATTCCTGTTTTATAGCTTAATAGCTTGTCTAAGTTTTGGATTAAAGCTCCTCCACCCGCTAAAACTATTCCTTTTTCCATAATATCTGATGCCAATTCTGGCGGTGTTTTTTCTAGCGTTTGTTTTACGCTTTCTACTATTTCATTTACAGATTCAGCCATAGCTTGTTGAATTTGAGAAGAATATATCTCAATATTTTTAGGCAATCCTGTTGATAAATCTCTTCCTCTTATAGTCATTGGAACATCTGTCATTAAAGGCATTGCACAACCTATTTGCATTTTTATTTCTTCTGCAGTAGTTTCTCCTATAGCTAAATTCATTTCTCTTTTAATATAATTTACAATATCGTCATCAAGTTCATCACCTGCAACTCTTAAAGATGTGCTAACAACAATTCCTCCTAAAGAAATAACAGCAACCTCTGTTGTTCCACCACCAATATCTACAATTATATTTCCACTTGGTTCTGCTACATCTAGGCTTGCTCCAATTGCTGCTGCCATTGGTTCTTCTATTAAATAAACTTCTCTAGCACCTGCTTGTAAAACAGATTCTTCTACTGCTCTTTCTTCTACTTCTGTTATTCCAGAAGGTACGCCTACTACAACTCTAGGTCTTATTACATTATATCTTTGACACACTTTAGATATTAAATTTTTTAACATCAATTGTGTTGCTGTAAAATCTGCTATAACTCCATCTTTTAATGGTCTTACTGCTTTTATTTGCTCAGGTGTTCTTCCTAGCATTTCTTTTGCCTCATGGCCTGTAGCAAGTATTTGACCTGTTTTTCTATCTATTGCTACAACAGATGGTTCATTTAATACTATTCCTTTCCCTCTTAAAGTAACTAAAGTATTTGCAGTTCCTAAATCAATTCCTATATCTTTACTTTTTAATCCAAATAGTTTCATATACAATCATTTTCCTTTACAAAATTTAGGTTTTTAGATTACCTATAAATCCACAAAAGGGGACAGACATTTTATATAGCTATTCCCCTTATACTTCATATTATTTTAACTTTTGTTTTCTGAAAAGATACTCTTAAACGTTCCATCCCCTATTACGATATGGTCTAATAGCTTTATTCCAAATAAACTAGCACATTTTTGCAATCTATATGTTATTTCTATATCATTATCACTTGGTGTTGGATTTCCACTTGGATGGTTATGCACAATTATTATTTTATCCATTCCCATCTTTACTGCTTCATGTAATATATCTTTTGGTTCTATATTAATAGATGAGACTCCTCCAATTGCAACATTTACAATTTTTTGTACTACATTTTTTGTATTTAAAATTATTACTTTTAAGATTTCTCTTTTTTCATATCTTAATTCTTCTAACAGCAAATTTGCAACGTCATGTGGTGATTTTATAACTATTTTTTCAGCTTTTATAGGTCTTGACATTCTTTTAGCTATTTCGCACATTGCTTTTAGTTCAATTGCCTTTACTCTACCTATTCCTTTTACATTCATCAACTCTTCTATTGAAATTTCTTGTAAAAATCTTAAGTTGTCTATGTTTGTTTTGTTAAGTGCAAGCACCTTTTGTGCTAATTGTACTGCTGTTTCATCTTTTGTTCCTGTTTTTATTATTATTGCCAATAATTCTGAGTTTGATAATACACTTTCTCCATACATTTGTAGTTTTTCATATGGTCTTTCTGACTCTGGAAGTTCTTTTAATTTAATTGCCATTTATATTCCTTTCCTAAGCCCCATCATTCTTCCTCATATCTTTTGCAATTAATAAATTTATACTCTATTTCAAATACATCGAAACTAAAATATACGTAATTACTTTTAATGTATTGCCTTTCTATATATTACTATTGCAATTATTAATCCTATTATACTAGCTATATTAATTTTAAATGTAAGTGCAAAAGTAATTTGTACTATACTCAAGTTTAGTTCTAATGGTGTTGCTAATCCAAAACTTTGTCCATATGCAAGCCACCATAAAAAATCAAATTGTCCCGCAAGCTCACCTAGTAACCCCCCTATAACTAGTCCTGATAATATAAATAATACTAATATCCAAAAATTCTTTTCTCTTGTTGCCATCTCTTTCTCCTTTTTTACTTCTTTTGTTTAATATTAATTTTATGTTATATGTAATTTTATAATATATTTTTTATCGACGAATTGAAAGTAAATTATTGTAGTAATTCTTATATAAATTTTACGGGGAATGTTCATTTTTTGAATAAAAAAATGAAAGGGTCCCGTCAAATTTATATTAGAATTTCTAGATAATTTAGCTTGAACGAGGAGATGAAAAATATATTATAAAATTACATATAACATCCTTAACATTTCATATTATATATTCTATTTATCATTTTTTCAAGTAATTTATAAAATTCTCTTTCCTTTTTTATCCAATTGTGTTATATAATTTATTAACACTTTTTTTAATTTAGCATAATATATAGCAATTACCAAATATTGTTCGTTTATTTTTGTTGTATAAGATGTTATAATTATTATATAAACGGTATCAGGAGGATTTACAATGCGTTTTGAAAAGATTAATGAAAATAAAATAAGAATAACTTTAAATAAGCAAGACTTAGATGAAAAGCATATAGATTTTCATTCATTTATGTCTAGTTCTGTAGAGTCTCAAGATTTATTTTTTGATATGTTAGATGAGGCAGAAAAAGAAATTGGATTTACTACAAAAAATTATAGAATCAGGATAGAGGCACTTGCTGTAACAGGTGGTAACTTTGTGCTTACTGTTACTAGAAGCCTGCCAGAAACAGAAAAAAATATTGCAAAAAAGAAAATACATATAAAACGTAGAAAATCAAATTTTGATGAAAGTAACCTTATTTATTGTTTTTCTAACTTTGATGACTATTGTTCATTTTTAGATTTCTTAAATAACAATAACTTTCAAGTTACAAATATTGCAAAAAACATCTCATTATATGAATATAAAAATACATACTACTTAACATTTTTTAATATCAATTTAACCTACGCAAACTTAAAAAAATTGTTTTCTTCTATCACAGAATTTGCAACATATGTTAATAACTCTGATTTATTTATACGAAAATTGAATGAATCTGGTCAAATAGTAATGAAGCATAATGCTTTAAAAACAGGAATAACTCATTTTGCAAAGATGTAAAAATCAACGGTTTTGGAAATATTTTTCCAAAACTTTGTTGTTTTGTTGCGTTTTGGAAGTAGTTCGTAGTATTATAACACATAAAAAAATCACTAAAACTTTATTTATCAAGTTCTAGTGATTTTTTATTTTTAATATAAATAATTTTGTGGATTTTGAGATACTCCATTTACTCTTATTTCTAAGTGTAAATGATTACCTTGTGAATTTCCTGTATTTCCTACCGTTGCAATTGCTTGCCCTTGAGAAACATATGTACCTGCACTTACTAGTAAAGATGTGCAATGTCCATATAATGTTTGAACTCCATTTCCATGAGAAATCATTACATAGTTTCCATATCCTCCACTATATCCATACTGTGATACTGTGACTGTTCCTGATGCTGCTGCCACTATAGTTGTTCCTTTTGGAGCACCAATATCTATTCCTTTATGGCTTCTTCCCCATCTTGAACCAAATCTTGATGTTACAGTTCCTGATACAGGTCTTATTAGTGATATTCCTAAATCGACAACTTTTGATGAAGTATTTACTCCTGATGATGCCACTGCTGTCGAACCAGATGACGCATATGTTACAGTTTTTACAACTTTCTTTTCGTATAAATCTGAAACACATTTTTCTACATCTGTCACTTCTTTTGTTTCTGTCTCATATTTTTCTACAACACCTAATTTGTCTTTGTTATTACTATTTTTTTCTTTTAGCTCTGCAACAACTTGCTCTGCTTCACTAAAACTTGCCACATATACTTTTTCTTCGCTGTCTACTGTAATAGCATAATATTTGTAATATTGAGTTCCATTAGCTGTTACTTTTTCAAATATTTCATCATCATTTGCTACTATATTTTTCTTTAACAAGCATAGTTTGTATTGTGGTAATTCGTTTATTTCTACGAAAGCAACATTTTCACCAGAGCCTTTTTCTATGTACTCATTTATTCTTTCTTGCAACTTTGCTTTATCTTGGCTATAACCTATTAGCTCTCCATTAAGAGTAACACTGTATATAGGTTTATATACAAGTGATATTATTCCTATAATCAAAATTGAAGCTAATACTATTAGTATGATAAATTTTGTACAATTTCTTAAGTGAACAATTGTCTTTTTTAAACTACTAATTTTAAACAACTCCTTTTCTCAATTGGCATTATTTTATATTATTATAGTAATTTTTTCAATATTCATTTTTAATAAAATCGTGCATTTTTATCATATTTTATAGCATTAGCTCCATTTTATTTGATTATGCTTTATTTTTCTTTGATAGGTTACTTTATATTCCTTCACCTACGATGACTACACAGCGGGTAGGGTGCGGTGCTAAATATGCAGCATATAGACTATATTGACTTGAAGCCTGCAAAATAGAATACCCATAATATGAAAAGATTGATTTAGAATATGACCTTAATAAACCGTTATAATAATCCGCAATGTCATTTCCATTATAGCAAGTAAGCCACGTACTTGTATCACTTCCATGCCATCCAGCAGTTTCTGATATGGTGTCTCCTATTTTAGATGCATACACGTGATTATACACATTTTTATATTTACCTGCTGCATTATAATATAATGTAGATTCTTTAATTGTCCCTGCTGCTACCCACTCTTGATTCATCTTCATTACAATCCCTGTTTCATTTCCTGTTGTGGTTTGTCCATCTTCTATTTTGGTTGGATTTCCATAGCTTGAGGCAGAAAGTATAGCCATAGCTCCATATTCCGTATTTTTTTCCATATGAACATCTATATTATTTGAACCGCTACTAGATGTAAGATTACTGTTTATTGTTTCAGAAAGTCCAAAGCCTCCACCTACACTCTCCATTTGTCTTATTCCTTTTATCCAAGCCTCCATATTATAATTTGCTGCTGTCCCTCCACTAGACTGTATTGCTGCATGGACTGTACTCGTGCATAATAGCATAATTAGCACTACTATGCTTGTTAATATTATTTTTTTATTTAACTTCATAAAATTTCTCCTTTCATTTGTTAAATTGCTATATATTTTTATATACTAAATCTATTTTTCTATAAAAAATCTTTTAATTTTCTACTATAATTATCTTGTAAGGAAATTATCCTTTTAAGAGGTAACTTCCTTACACTTTATTAATTACTTAACTGATATTTACTCATCCAATATCCTTTTATTTGTACTTCTGTTCCATCATCTTTTTGCCATGTAAACGCTTCTGGAATTTGGTATCCATCTGATGTTGTAGTCGATGTTCCTGC